>JAAAOD010000031.1 GCA_009908535.1 Verrucomicrobiota bacterium | reverse complement strand
CCCTCGAAAGGAGCTGTCGGCTGGAGGCCACACTGGGAACCGGGAAGAAGATCAATTCCACGGCGAGGGAAAAGTAGCCCGCCAGAAGGATGAAATCCGCAAAGCTCATGAGGTCCCTTCCTTCCGGTGTTGTTTCCAAAGATGGCGTTGATCGGAGAGAAACGACCCGCTCAGCAGTAACAGGCAGGCGAGAAGAAGGCCCGATCGAAGGCCCGTCGGTAGATCCGGCCACAGGGAAAGGAGGAGGCCTCCCGCCACAATGGCGAACACGGTCCGGGCGCGGGCATTGTTCCCGTCGACCGGCTTGGGATCGGTAGCCGGAAGCCCGGTGGTTTTCAGGATGAGGAACTGAAGAAACTTGAGTGCCGGAAAAATTAATACCCAGGCCACTCCCGGATGCAGGGCGTGGATTCCGATGGCAATCCCCATGACCCAGGCCTGGTCGCCTTCCATGTCATAAAGCGCCCCCCAGGCAGTCTCTCCGTGCCTCCGCGCAAGCCAGCCGTCGAGCAGATCGAGCAGGAGTGAGACGCTGAAGAGGAGCAGGGCCAGAAGGGCGGCATGAAAAACAATCAGCAGCGCGACGGCGGCGAGCAGGATGAGCAAACGCATCAGGGTCAGGGCATCCGCCGCGGTGCGCGGACCGCCCCCAAGGAAATACAGCCAGCCGCCGAAAACACATCCCCAGCCAAGGTAAGCGGTCCCGGCCGCCGCCGGGTAGGGGAGGGCCAGCCCCAGCACCGCCAGACCGCTTGCCGAGCTGGCGGTCAGCCAACGATCATAGCCTCCCTTATTCACCCTTGTGCGTGCTTTCGGCACGGGGATGTGCAGGCAGCTCCCCGGATGGGGAAAAGAGGTGACCCATGCGAAGAGCTTTCGTCTCCAGGTACCGCGAATTATGCGGATTGGGTGGGGAGAGGGAGGGAATGACCTCGGCAATCTCCACTCCGCAGTCAACAAGGGCCTGGATCTTACGGGGATTGTTTGTGTTGAGGCGGATCGACGGAATCCCCTCCTGCAATAAAAGCCGCCCGGCATCAGTGAAGTCCCGCAGGTCGTCCTCGAATCCGAGCAGGTGGTTGGCCTCGAGGGTGTCGGCACCGCCGTCCTGCAGGGCGTAGGCACGGATCTTGTTGGTCAGCCCGATCCCCCGGCCCTCCTGCTGCAGGTAGATGAGCAGCCCCCGCTGCAGCCCCCCGATCTTCTCGAGGGCGCTGTCCAACTGGGGACGGCAATCGCAGCGCAGCGATCCCAGAACCTCGGAAGTAAAACACTGGGAATGCACCCGCACGAAGAGCGGGTTGTTCCCGGCCAGCTTGCCCATTCCCACCGTGACGATTTCAACTCCCTTGCTTGCCTGCCAGATGCTCAGGCGGAAATCCCCATGAGCCGTGGGTAGTCGGCAGTTCGCCAGTTCTTCAATCCGTTCTCTGCCGTCGCTAGACATGGAAACGAGGGAGCATTTCGGGATTCGCTTGCCCTGTCAAACGGACGCGAGGGTTTTCCTCCGGCGGGTATCGCTCCCGCCGCAACGGATGGTGCTCAGGGCGGGACTCGAACCCGCACACCTTGCGGCACTGCCGCCTGAAGACAGCGTGTCTACCAATTCCACCACCTGAGCACAGGATCCGGTGAAGGGTGGACGCTTTACCGGAAAAAGATCCAAGCTGGAGTGGGGCGGGGAGCTGTCAAGCGTAAGGACTGGTCCCGGCCGCGAAATCAGGAAGGGGAACTGTTCACGTGATTGTCACCGGCGCGCGCTTGTGTTGTCGCAAGGATGCGCGATGGTGAGCATTGAGACTCGCAGCTTGGGTCTCGCTGTTCGAGGTTCACCGCGGGTCTCACAACCTAGTGAATCCATGAAAGTCGAAAGCAAAACCACGCTGATCGCGCTCATGCTGCTCGTTTTGGTTGCCGGGCCTTTGATGGCCGCGGAAGCCGAAACGAACATCCGCGAACCGCGGGTCCTCCGCTCAGTGGAGCCGGTAGTACCGCCCGAATTCGCCCAGTATGACATACCGGGTGAGGTGAAGGTGGTCTTCCGCCTCTCCGAAGACGGGGAACCTGAAGAAATCGAAGTGGAATCTGCCACCCACTACGAGTACGCGGAATCCGTACGTAACGCCCTTCGCCAGTGGCAGTTTGAGAAACCGGAGAATGTGGAAATGAAGTTCCGCCTTCCGGTTTACTTCAACTGAGCGAAGCCAACCTGACCTGAAATCGAAAAATACCGGGGCGCCTTTCCGCAAGGGAGGGCGCCCTTTTGATTTTATCGGGTGGTGGATTTTTGGTTTGCTTTCCCCAAGTAAATTTGACAATTATCGTCCTTCCGCAGCGCTCAAAGCCTTTTTGTCTTCGGGTTCGCGCCCTTCAGCGGATTGAGAAAGTCATTCCTTTAGCTGTCGCAACCATAGGGGCCTGCCGCTCCCCGTTCGTTTGACGGGGAACGGCGGGTCTGTCTTTTTGGGGGAATGGAAAGCGGGGAACCGACAACGAAACGGGACGGTCGTACCGGCATTATCGGCAGTGGCGCCCTTGGCAGCTATTTCGGCATTCGCCTCGCCGGCGCGGGTTGGCCGGTGGCCTTTCTGCTGCGCTCGGATTTTCAGGCGGTACGACAGGGCGGGTTTGTTCTTGAGCTGAGCGACGGTTCGGAAGAGCGGCTGGAAGGTCCGGAAATTTACCGCGGCACTGCGGACATGGGTCCCTTGGACTGGATCCTCGTTGCCATGAAGACGACGCACAACCACCTGCTTCCCGAGATGCTGCGTCCGGTCGTGGGCAGGGAAACCCGTCTGGTTACCCTGCAGAACGGACTGGGCAATGTCGCATTTCTCGAGGAGCATTTCCCGGAGAACCCCGTCCTTGGCGGCCTCTGCCAGATCGGCGTCAATCGGGAAGCCCCGGGACGGATTCGCAGTTTTGTTCCCGGAGACGGCTTTGTGCAGCTGGGGGCCGGACTCAGGGCCACGGCGGCGGACCTTGACGAGTTGCAGGCGAGGTTCGAAAGCGCCGGCATCCACGTCAAACGCGCGTCCTCCCTCGGAGAGGCACTCTGGCGGAAGTTAATGTGGAATGTACCTTTCAACGGCTTGACCGTTGCCCTTGGTGGTGTCGGCACGCACCGGGTATGCGAAAACGGGGAGTTGCGGACAGTTGCGCACGATCTCATGGAGGAAATCCGTACCGCGGCGAACGCGCTCGGTTACCCGATTGAGGCGGAATACACCGACAAACTTCTTGGTTTCACGGATCGTCTCGGCGATTACAAGGCGAGCAGCGTTCTTGACTGGAAAGCCGGGCGGCCCCTCGAAGTGGATGCCATCTTCCGCAAGCCCCTTCATGCCGGCCAGGCCGCCGGTGTCCCCATGCCGCACCTCGCCACCCTTTGCGCCATCCTCGCCGGCCTCCGGACACAGGAGGGATGAGATGGACGGAAACGCGCCGCGTTTCCGCGGATGCGATGGAGGGAAACGCTACCGCGTTTTCGCGTATGCGATGGAGGGAAACGCTACCGCGTTTTCGCAGATGTCTGCGGCGGAAGCGCCGCCGCGCTTCCCCCCAGCAATTGCGCGTATGCGATGGAGGGAAACGCTACCGCGTTTCCGCGGATGCCTGCGGTGGAAGCGCCGCCGCGCTTCCCTCCAGCAATTGCGCGGATGCGATGGAGGGAAACGCTACCGCGTTTCCGCCGATGTCTGCGGCGGAAGCGCCGCCGCGCTTCCCTCCAGCAATTGCGCCGCCGCGTTTCCCTCCAGCATTTTCAACTACACCTGAAATCAGGTATTGCCGAGCATTGCCAACTAACTCCAGGCCGACGTCTCTTGAGTTCATGCGCCTACAAAGCCGAAAGCAACCCGCCCGTATGGCCGTTCGACGAGAGGATCAACGATCGGCGATCATTTTCCTGACCGTTTGCACAAAAGGACGAAAGTGCATTCTGGCTACGGACGCATCTCACCATCTGCTTCTTCAGGCATGGAAGAAGGCCGATAATTGGACAGTGGGCAAGTACCTGATCATGCCCGATCATGTGCACCTGTTTTGTTCACCCTCCTATTTTATCCATAAATCGATTCAAAAGTGGCAAGGCTACTGGAAGTATCTAGTTTCGCGTGATTGGAAGGACACGACGGCTAAACCGCTTTGGCAAATTGGGGGTTGGGATCGCCAATTGAGGGGAGCTGATTCTTATGCGGCGAAATGGAGGTACGTACGGGAAAATCCAGTTCGCGCGGGACTGGTCACAAATGCAGAGAGTTGGCCTTATCAAGGGGAGCTAAATCGATTGGAATGGAGAGACTGAGAGGGGAGGGAAACGCTACCGCGTTTCCGCAGATGTCTGCGGCGGAAGCGCCGCCGCGCTTCCCTCCAGCAATTGCGCGGATGCGATGGAGGGAAACGCTACCGCGTTTCCGCAGATGCCTGCGGCGGAAGCTCCGCCGCGCTTCCCTCCAGCAATTGCGCGGATGCGATGGAGGGAAACGCTACCGCGTTTCCGCGGATGTCTGCAGCGGAAGCGCCGCCGCGCTTCCCTCCATTTTCGGCGGATGCCTTCAGCGGAAGCGCCGCCGCGCTTCCCTCCATTTTCGGCGGATGCCTCCAGCGGAAGCGCCGCCGCGCTTCCCTCCAGTGATTGCGCCGCCGCGCTTCCTTTTCTTAAACAGGGTTGAGGAAACGGAGGAAGAAGAAGACCAGCACCCCCGTCACGGAGACGTACAACCAGACTGGGTAGGTCCACTTTGCCAGACCGCGGTGGGCCGTCCAGCGGCGGGTGGCGGCGAAGAAAAAGGTCGTGAGGACCATGGGCAAAACGACCATGGAAAGCAGAATGTGGCTGATGAGAATGGTGAAGTAGACCGGCCGAATCCAGCCTTCGCCGCGGAAAGGGGTGTCACCGTGCAGGGTGTGGTGGATGATGTAGCCGGTGAGGAAGAGCGCCGAGGCGATAAAAGCGACGATCATACTGATGCCGTGCGCGCGCTTGCGCCCGAGGCGGATGTGGACGAGGCCCGTCACCACGGCCAGGGCGCTGGCGGCATTGCAAAAGGCATTGAAGGCGGGGAGAAAGCGCGCTTCGGCAGGTGCACCGCCCAGTTCCACCCCGTAGATCAGATAGAAAAGGCCGCCAATGGCCATGCCGCTGACAAGCAGGATGAGGCGGATGGCGGTGCGCTGGCTCACGGGTGGAGGAAATGCCTCAGGAAGCTTCCACGCGCAGGTCAAAGGGGGCGAAGATCTGCTCGCCGTTGACGATCATCTGTGTCCAGACCCGGTACAGCCCGGGTTCATCGAAGCGGAAAACAAAATCCAGCTCGGGATTCATCGGGTCCTGGCCCTCGAGGAAGGGATTTTGCGGATGCAGGTGAGCAAAGCCTTCCCGGTCCGGGTCAAAGGCGACGACATGGGCGTAGGAGTCCATAACGGGCGAAAAGGCCGTCTTGCCACCGCTGGTGTTCGTCACTTCGAGGGAAAAAGTGGCATCCTTCCCTGCGGACAGCCGCTCCTGGTGAGGGCGGAAACGCAGCGCGAGATCGCCGTGCCGGTGGACCAGGGATTCCTGCAGGATGGCTGCGGGCGGCTCCCCCGGGACCTCGAAAGTCTCGCTCAAGAGGGTGCGGCGGCTGTTCGTGAGGGGAATGAGGTCGAGGTAGACCGCGTAGGTTCCGGCCTTCCTGGGGTGGATGGTGAAGGTGTAATGCCCGGGCGCGCCGGTCGGCTGAGGATGCAGGTGCTGATAATCCTCGAGCGAGGGATCCACCACCATGGCGTGGATCCGCTCGGTGTGGGAGACGGCGATCTCCTCCCAGCGCACCGGGTTCCCCGTGGTCGTGGTCAGAATCAGCTCCATCGGCACCGGCTTGCCCGCTTCCGGTTCCTCAAGGGGCCGCAGCTGCGTGAGGATGGGGAAGCGGATCTTCGCAAGGTCGAAAAAGGCGGTTTCCTCATAACCGCACCCCTCGATGACGCCTTCGTCGTTAATATAATCTCCGTAGTGAAGAAATGAGCACGGTTCAACCGGAAGTGAACGCATCCCGACATACACGAGAACGCATCCCGCGGTAATGGCCGTTGCCTGCATCCAGCGCTTCATACGGAATAGTCAGGAAGAATTTCCGCCACGCTGCAAGCCTTCAGCCTTTCGCGACGGCGCGGGAGCGTGCCACGACCCAGTCGACAATGGCCTCGTCCTCATTCCAATGGCGGCGCACCAGATCAAGGAATTCGGCAGGGTGTATGTTGTTAGCTTTGAAAAACTTCCGATCCCCGCCACAACTGTACATGAGGTCCGGTGACATCTCCCCGCGCAGTTTGGCCCGCGCCTTGGGGATGATCCGCGGGAGCCACTCAATGCCGCGTACGGCCGATTCCTTGGGCGGAAGGTCGCCTGTATCCACCACCTTGTCGCCACATTGGCCCCCCATCTCCATAAGGTAAAAATCCCGTCGCTGCAGGGCGATGAGGAGGAACGTCTCCACATCCGGCTCGCCGGCGGAGGTCCAGTCTTCGGCAAAGTCGTAGACCTCTTGCGGGGAATGCCCGACCGAACCGAGCCACGCGGTTTCCTCGTCCGTGAAATAGGTCGCGCTGTCCCGGTTGCCGGCCTCATAGGTTTCCACGGCCTTTTCCCAGAGGCTCTTCATGTTCCTGGCGAACTCGTAATGCGAGGGATTGCTCATGGTGGGGATCTTAACCGGGTTTTCTGTGATTTCAACCGGCCCGGAGGTTGCGGGAGCGGAGCCGCGTCGCTCCGCCGCTGGTATTCGGGATTGCCCTGCGCAGGCGGGCCTTGTTCAAATCGCCTGCATGAACTTCATCGCCCTTGGATTGCTGCTGCTGGCGGGCCTTATCTTTTTCGGGCCGCGCTTGCGCTGGTTGAAGGTGACCAAGGCGGCCCGGCTGCTCGCCGACGGCGCCCATCTTGTCGACGTTCGCTCGCGGCGCGAGTTCCGGGAGCACCGCATTCCCGGTGCCGTCAACTGCCCCGTGGGGGAAATCGGGCGTGAGGTGCGAAAGGAGCTCGGGGAGACGGAAAAGCCCCTCGTCCTCTTCTGCCAGAGCGGGGTGCGTTCGGCGGCGGGGGCGCGCCAGCTGCGGCAACTCGGTTACGCGGAAGTGTACAATCTCGGAACCTACGCCCGGGCGCGGCGGGCTTTCGCGGAAGCCAAACAGGGAAAAGGCGAGACGGCATGAAGCAATGGCTCCTGATTTTTGGACTGGCCATCGTTTCCGGGATGGCCGGAAATTCTGCCATGGCAGCGGATCGATTGACGGGCGCGCCCTTCGCTACGCGTAGTGAAGTTCTGGCGACAAATGGGATGGTCGCGACCAGCCAGCCCCTCGCCGTGCAGGCGGGCGTGCGTATCCTCCGTGAGGGCGGCAATGCC
>JAAAOD010000278.1 GCA_009908535.1 Verrucomicrobiota bacterium | reverse complement strand
GGATACGCTCGTTCACATCGGAAAGCGGCTCTTCGACATCGTCCTTCCGGTCGGCAGCGGCGGCAGCCGCCTTTTTCGCCGCTTCCTTCAGGACGTTTTTCTCCGCGGTAATATCGGAGGTCACCACCTCCTTCCCGGGAGCGGTGGATTGCTTTTCCTTCGCGGAGGTCTTCTTCGCCGCCGCTTTTTTCACTGCGGACTTCTTCGTCGCCGGTTTTTTCACCGCAGAGGATTTTCCGGCGGAGGCGGCGCTTGTCTTGGCGGAGGTCTTTTTACCCGCCGCTCTGGAGGCGGTGGTCTTTTTGACGGCTTTTTTCGCGGGGCTTTTCTTGGCGCTGGTTTTCCTGGCAGGCATAAGCATTAGCTGGATTGAATTCGAACCTCGGGAAAAGGACCGTTCACCCTTTGGCGCGTGAGCGCGTTAATTTCGCGCATTGCGTCCGCGATGCGGGGATCATCCGGTTTTTCCGTGGTGAGGTTGGCAAGGTCTTTACGTAAGAGGTCGATACGTTGCCGGCAGTGACGCCGGACAAGAAAGCGAAGGGCCTGGTTGACGGTCTCCCCGGGATCGGCGGACGGACGCTCCGACGTGAAATAACGGGCGTGGCAATCCCGCAATTCGTCGCTGTCCAGCAGGGGCCGGAGGTCATCCTGATCCTCGAGGTGATCAACTGTCGCTTCGGCGAGAATGCGGGACAGTAGCTTGCCTTCCGCGTGGTGGATCTTAATCCATTGATGGTCAATGACCTGTGCAAGTGAATTTGCCCACTCCACATTCTGCAAAACTGCCCAGAGTAGATCGCCTTCTACCGTTGTCAAGGATTCCTTCCCCTTTGTTCCCTCATTTTTCGAA
Source organism: Verrucomicrobiota bacterium (assembly GCA_009908535.1). Lineage (GTDB taxonomy): Bacteria > Verrucomicrobiota > Verrucomicrobiia > Opitutales > Oceanipulchritudinaceae > Oceanipulchritudo. The sequence continues at coordinate 29,439 of JAAAOD010000278.1, read as the reverse complement.
AAAGCTTTTTCTTCCGGGGACGGGGAAGCCGGGCCACCGTTGCTGAAGAAGCGTTCAAAATCCTGCCGCGCGGCCTCGACGGGGACACCGGTTCCGGCGACGGCGTCCATGAAATGGCCCTCGCGGACGACGGCACTGGGGCAGGCGGCAAGGATGCGGAAAACTTCCTCGAGGGCGCGCGAACGCGCTTCGGGACTGGGATCCGGATCGGCCAGAAGGGCTTCCCCGGCAAAGCGGACGGCGGATTCGCGGGCGAGCGAGCGGAAGCCCTCCTTTCCGTTCGCGCGCAGGAAATCATCCGGATCCGTCCCCTTTGGCAGCCGGTAAACCCCGACTTCCATTCCCAGCCTGAAGGCCATGGGCAGGGTTCGAAGGACGGCGCGGCCGCCCGCCTCATCGCTGTCGAGGAGCAGGTCGAGGCGGTCGCAATAGCGGTTCAGCAGCTTCAGTTGCTCCTCGGTGGTGCTGGTTCCCTGCGGGGCAATGGCCTCGGCGAGGCCGACCGACCAGCAGCGCAGGGCGTCGAGCTGGCCTTCGACCATGAGGAAGCGTCCGGCTTCCCGCACCGCGTCCCGCGCCCGGTCGAGGTTGAAGAGCATCTCCCCTTTCCTGAAGACCGGGCTCTCGGGGGAATTGATGTACTTGGCCTTGTGGGAGGGCTGATCCGTCGGCGTCTGCGGCAGCTGGCGGGCGGTGAAGGCCACCACCTGGCCCTGGACGTTGCGGATGGGGATCATGAGGCGCCCCCGGAAGAAAAACCACCATCGCCCGGGATCCTGCTCATGGGGGCCGACATGGAAAAGTCCGCTTTGGGCGAGGGCTTCGGTGGAAAAATCGCGCCGCTGGAGAAGGTCGAGCAGTTTCCGGCTCTGCGGCGGCGCGTAACCAATACCGATGGTTTCCGCGAGTTCCAGGGAGAAACCGCGTTCCTCGGTCCAGTAGCGACGGATCGCCTCTGCCTCCGGATGATCGGCCATAAAGGCCCGGTGGTAATAGTCACGCGCGTATTCATAAATGTCAAAGAGCGCCTGCCGGAGGGAGCGGCGTTCCGGATCGGGGGCCTTGCCGTCGGCATAGCGGATGGGAATGTTAAAGCGTTCCGCGAGCGCCGTCACTGCTTCCGGAAAGGTCAGCTTCTCCGTCTCCTGAAGAAAGCGGATGCCGTCCCCGGCCAACCCGCTGGAATGGCACTTGAAGAAGTTTTTGTCCGTGAGAACAAAAAAGGACGGCGTCTTTTCGTTCGTAAAGGGACTGAGACCGCGCCAGTTGCGCCCGGAACGGCTCAGCTCCACCTGGGTGCGCACGATCTCGTAGAGGGGAATGGAGCGGACAGCGTCGAGAGTTTCATCGGCGAAATAAGGCATTTGCGCACAGATTTCCAGATTACTCAGGGCCCCAGTTGTTGCAACTCGTCTTCCGCGGCCTCCCGTTCCGGGTGGTCTGCCGGGGCCTCCTCAAGAAATTCGCGGAAGAGCAGGCGCGCGTTGCGGGCATTGCCGGCTTCGCGCCATGCGCGGGCAAGGACGAGGGTGATCTGCGGGGTGTCGGGAAAGCGGCGGTGGGCGTCTTCCAGTTCGCGCAGAAAAGCGTCCTCTGCCATGGAATTCTGAGCGGCGCGCAGGAACTGGAGGACCCAGCGGGGATTGTCCGGATCGCGCCGGACAGCCTCGCTGGCGGTTGCCTGGGCCCAGCGGTCCTGGCCGGTGGCGAGGTAAAGTTCGCTGAGTTCGGCCCAAACCGCACCCCTGCTATCATCGAGGACGAGGGCTCGGCGATAATGCCCGATCGCTTCCTGAACATTGCCGGCTTCCCGCGCCTGTCGGGCGGCGGTAAGGCGGCGGGCGGCTTCACCGGAGGGCGAGGGTTGCGCCACGGCGACGGCTTCCGTTTCCGCGGGCGGGGCTTCCGTTTCCGCGGGCGGGGCTTCCGCTTCCGCGGGCGGGGCTTCCGCTTCCGCTTCCGTCTCGGACGCCTCTTCCCGAACCGCGGTCTCCGCGACCGGCTCCTGCGCTGGTGGGGAGCTCGCGGCAGCGGTTTCCGCCGTGGAGGGTTCCGTTTCCGTCAAAGGTTCCTCCCCGCGGGTGGGCTCCTCCCCTTCGGCAGCCGATCGCTCCCCAGCCTCTGCAGACTCCCCGGCCTCCCCCGCGGCCACGGCCTCGGCGGCCCGCCGGGCGGCTTCCTGGCGTTCCCGCCAATCCGCGAGCTGATCGCGCACGGAATCCAGCGGGGACTGCTCGAGCCGTCCGGGATATTCAGCGTCGAGCTGCTCAACGAGTTTCTCCGCATCCGCGAAGCGCCCCCCGCGAATGGCCGTTTCCAGCAATCCGAGCAGGGCGCGGGCGCGGACCTCGGCTCCGCCCTCGGCGGCACGGGCAAACCATGCCTGCGCCTGGGCGAGATTCTTCGCGCGAAGATAAAGCTGCCCGATGGCGAGTTGCTGTTCCGGCCGCGACTGGATCTTTTCCGCCGCCAGATAGGCTTCCAGGGCCTCGCCGTGGCGGCCGGCCTCGCGCTGGACCTCGGCCAGCGTCACCCAGATGGCCCGGTCGTCGGGCCGCCGTTCCAGATACTCCCGGTAGCGCGCCACCGCGCCTTTCCGGTCCTCGGCGTCGAGCAGGGAGGTGGCGGCGTACAAAAGGTACTCGGGTTGTTCGGGAACCAGTTCCGCGATCCGGCTGAAGGTCAGGGCGGCGAGGGTCGGATCTCCTTTCGCGGCGTAGGCGAAGGCAAGGGGCTCGAGGACGTCGACCCTCTCTTCGCCCCGCTCCCGCGCCTCCGAGAGGAGAATAATGGCATTCTCCAGACGACCGGCGTCGAGATGGGATTCCGCCCGCTCGACCAGCTCATCTATGGTGGGTTCTTTTTCCCCGCATCCCGCGAAAAACGCCAGAAAGATGAACCCGAGGACCCGCAGGGGCTTCCAAGGAATGCGTCTCATGCTCGATTCTAGTTGGACAACTTTCCCCCTTTGTACGCAATGCAAAACCGTGCGTTCCCTTGCCGCCGTCTTCGCCACCGTATTTTTCCCGGCCTTTCTCCACGGCGAGGAAGGCGCCTTCTGGGGTTTCGAAGGCGCGCGCACGGCCTACGACGGCCAGGTCTGGTTCAGCGAGCTTGCGGGCACCTCCGCCTACGCGGCGGTGGTGGAGTCGCTGCTCGGCGCCTTCGAGGAACGGACGGGCCGGCAGCTGGTACCGGAGGAGCACGGCCGGGCCGCCCTGAAGGTCTACACGAATTCCGGGGTCGGGCTGCATACTCCGCGGCCCCTGGTGCGGGCCCTGATCGCGGCGCTCGGGAAACGCGGCTTTGCCAGGGACGACCTCTTCATTGTGGACGCCCGGGAGAATCTTCTGCGCGAATGCGGGTTTCTGCCGCCGCTGAGCCGTATGGACGCGGAGGGACCCTACTTTGAGGGGGTGCGCGTGCACGCTCTCGACAGCGGTGCGCTGCGTTCGCCGACGTGGTTTTATGAAAGCCCGCTCCCGCGCGAATTCACCTCTCCCCTCGGCCGGGAATTGCTGAAGGCCCCCCTGCAGGAAGATCCGGAGGAAGCCCGGAAAAGTTTCCTCCCCACCGCGCTCCTGACCGATGTCGATTTCTGGATCAATCTGCCGATGGTCTCCCACCATCCGGCGATGGGGCTGAGCGGCGCGCTCGCAAACGCCTCCCTCTGGAACATCACCAACGGGACCCGGTTCTTTAACAGCCCGGCCAACGCACCGGTGGCCATCGCGGAAATCGCCGCCATCCCGGAATTGCTCGACACCTGGGCCTTCACGCTGCTGAGCCTGCGGGAGTACCAGTACATCGGCGGTCCCGCCTACAATGCCAATTACACCCGGGAATCGTCGCGCCTGCTCCTTGCCGTGGATCCCGTCATTCTCGACGCCCTCATGGTGCAGCGGGTCAACGCAGCGCGGGCGGAACGGGGTTTCGAGCAACTTCCCCCCGTTCCCCCCTTTCTTGAATACGCGATGGAACTGGGGCTTGGCCAGGGCATTGCCACGGGTGCGGTTTTCCGGAAGGCGGAGCCGTCAATTTCCCTTGCCGATTAGGAAAGGCTGACTTTCCTTCGCGAGCTATGACGCTACAGGATTACCTTCCAGTGCTGGTGCAATTCGGGCTCGCGGTGGGGCTCGGGGCCATCATTCTTCTGGCCAGCCAGTTGCTCGGGCAGCGGGGTCCGACCAACCGCTTCAAGGATTCCGCCTACGAATGCGGCCTTCCTTCTGAAGGCCAGAGCGGGGCGCGCTTCAGCGTGAAGTTCTACGTGACCGCGATGCTCTTCATCATTTTCGATATCGAAATCGTCTTCCTGATTCCCTGGGCACTGGTCTACCGGGATTTTCTCGCCCAGAACCTTCCCATCCTGACCCCGGCCCTTTTCTTTATCCTCCTCCTCGTCGCAGGGCTCGTCTACGAGTTGAAAAAAGGCGCCTTGAAGTGGGAACCGTAATGCGGGCGGTCCCCGTGCATCCTCCTTACTTCTGCAGCGATGGGATTCTACTACGAAAAGGTGGTGCGGCCGGTTCTCTTCCGCATGGATCCGGAGAAGGCGCATGACCTCGGGGTGACGGCGCTTGATTATCTCGGCCGCGTCCGGCCGCTGTGCCGTTTCATGGAATGGTGGAACCTTGTCGAGCCGCCGCGCCCGATCAAGCTGTTCGGCCTCGAATTCCCGAACGCGGTCGGCCTTGCCGCCGGCATGGACAAGAACGGGCGCTTCTGGCGGGCCGGGCCCGCGCTGGGATTCGGCCACGTTGAGATCGGTACGGTAACCTACCGGCAACAACCGGGCAACGAACGCCCGCGCGTGTTCCGCTACCCGGAGCACGGGGCCATCATCAACCGCATGGGCTTCAACAATGAGGGGGCCGAAGCCATCGCCTCCCGACTCCGGCAGCAGCTTGGCGGCGGAGGAAAAACGCGGCGGATTCCCCTTGGCATCAATATCGGGAAAAGCCGGATCGTCCCTCTGGACCAGGCGGTGGAAGATTACCTTCATTCCTTCCGCTCTCTCGTCGATTACGCCGATTACATCGTGGTCAACGTGAGCAGTCCCAACACCCGTGACCTCCGCAAGCTGCAGGCCGAGGACCAACTCGATGTCCTGCTTGCCGAATTGCGCGAGTCCAACCTCTCGCGCGCCCGCAAGCTGGGCCAACAGCCCACTCCCCTCCTTTTAAAAATCGCACCGGACCTGAGCTTCCGGGAAATCGACAATGTCCTTGAAACCCTGGAACGGCGCGAAGTGAACGGTATCGTGGCCACCAATACCACCGTCGAACGCCCGCAACCCATGCACCGGGTGCGGGAGAGCGGCGGCCTCAGCGGGGCTCCTCTGCACCGCCGCTCCCTGCAGGTCGTCAATTACATCCACCGCTGCACCGGGGGACGCCTCCCCATCATCGGTGTGGGAGGTATCTCGGGTCCGGAAACCGCTGGAGCCATGATGGATGCCGGTGCCACCCTGGTCCAGATTTACAGCGGAATGGTTTACAAGGGTCCCTTTGTCGCGAAAGGCATCGCCCGGGCCCTTGCCCCGCGGCAGAGCAATTGGATTTGACCCCGTTCCATCGCCCGTTCTCTTCTCCTCCTTCCATGCCACAGCGAAAGTATACCATTGACTGGTGCCTCGTCCGCATCGGCGACGACATGAACTGGTGGGTCACCGAGGTTGCCGACCCTGTCCACTGGGATGTGGATGCCCTCGGGGTGGTCGACCCGAAGCAGCTCAGCTACATTCTTGAGCAATGTGATGCCCTTCAGGAATACGGCTTTGATCCGGATATTGTCGATGAGGCCTTTATCTCCCTGCGTATCGAAAAGGAGGAAAAAAAGGAGCAGGTCCGCCTGACGCGCACGTCCGAATCCCTGCTCGAGGATGACAACCGGCATTTCGGCCTTCCCGACATCATCGACGAGGAAAAGGGGCCCTACGCCGATTTTCTCGACCAGATCACCCGCTTCCGCGTCAAATTAATCAACGACCTGATCGATTTCGACCAGAACCTCACTGTCGACGAACTCGAGGAAGACATCCGTGAGCGGCAGAACCAGGAATACATGGAGGGCAAGGCGGTCCATCCATTCCACGAGGTGACCTCCATCCTCGAGTATGTTCCCGAAGGCTACGAACTCGAAGGCGACGAACCGCGTCCCAGGCAAGAGGGCGACGACCTCGACGACATTCCTGAATTCGAGGAGGAAAACGAAAAGATCGAAGAGGACGAGACCATGCGCTGGGACGAGGACGATGAGGAAGAGGGCGAAGACGAGGAAGCGGAAGAATCCTCGGAGCGTACTGACTAGAGCCGCTTCTGATCCCTTGCCCAGTCGCCCGCGAAATAGGTGAGAATGAGCTCCGCGCCCGCCCGGCGGATGGCAAGCAGACTTTCGTCGCGACAACGGACAAGATCGAGCCAGCCTTTTTCCGCGGCGGCATGAATCTGGGCGTATTCGCCGCTTACCTGATAGGCCGCGACGGGCAACAGGCTTCGCTCCCGGGCAAGCCGGACGATATCGAGGTAGGGGCCCGCCGGCTTCACCATGAGCATGTCCGCGCCTTCCGCCTCGTCGAGTTCCAGTTCCCGCTCCGCTTCCCGCGCGTTGGCGGGGTTGAGCTGATACCCGGCTTTCCCGAGTAACGGGGTTCCCGCCGCCTGGGCGCTGCCCACGGCTTCGCGGAAAGGACCATAGAAAGCACTGTCGAACTTGGCGGAGTAGGCGAGGATCGCCGTCCCCGAGAAGCTGTTTTCATCAAGCGCCTCGCGGATGGCTCCGACACGGCCGTCCATCATGTCGGAGGGGGCGACCATGTCCGTTCCCGCCTCCGCATGCAGGCAGGCCATGCGACGCAGGATCTCCACGGTGCGGTCGTTATCGACGTCGTCCCCCGCCGCGGTGAGGACGCCGTCATGGCCGTGCGTGGTGTAGGGGTCGAGGGCGATATCCGTCATCACCTGTAATTCCGGCACCGCCCCCTTGAGGGCCCGGACGGCGCGCAGGACGAGGGTCTCTTTGCGCAGGGCCTCGCTCCCTTCCGCATCCTTCCGTTCAGGGGGAAGGGAGGGAAAAAGCGCCACCGCGGGGATCCCGAGGGCAAAGAGGCGCTCCCCTTCACGGCAAAGGTCGTCAATGTTCCGGCGAAACTGTCCGGGCAGGCTTCCGATGGCCTGCGCCCTGTCGCTTCCCTCGACGACAAAGAGGGGCTGCACCAGATCGTCCACGCGCAGCTGGGTTTCCCGGGTCATGCGGCGAAGGGTGGCGTTACGCCGCAGGCGGCGCGGACGCGGAATTCCGGGAATAAGGCTCATGCGTCTGTTTCTGTTGGTTGTAATTCGTAGCCTCCGGCGTGATCGATGACCTGCCAGCCTTCCTGCCCGAGTTCGTCGCGCAGGCGGTCGGCTTCGGCGAAATTCCTCGCCTTCTTGGCTTCCCAGCGGGTGGCGGCTTTTTCCGCAATGGCCGCGGGGATCTCCGCGGGGGAGGGTTCGCCTCCCGGACGGGCGAACAACTCGATGCCGAGGATGTAGAGGATGGCGCCGGCGGCGGCGAGGGAGGCCTCGATCCCGGCGGCATCGGCCTCCTTGCGCAGGGACCGGAAAGCCGTGTGGAGAGCTCCCAGCACGGCGGGGGTGTTGAGGTCATTGCGGATGGCGGACCACGCATCCTTGAAAGCGCCCCAGTCGGGCGGCGGCACGGCGCGAACATAGGCCGGCCAGTCCGCGCGCTCCTTCCCGGCCCGCTGGAGAAGGTCCTCGACGGCGGATTCCATTTTCCCGAGGGCACTCGCCGCGGCCTCAAGGCCGTTGAGGGTGAAATTGAACTGCTGCCGGTAGTGGCCTCCCAGCAGAGCGAGGCGGATGGCGGCGGGGTGGAAACCCTTCGCGGTCAGGTCCTCGAGAATGAAGAAATTTCCCTCGCTTTTGGACATCTTCTTTCCCTCCACGAGAAGGTGGACGGCATGCATCCAGTGCTGGGCGAAGGGTCTCCCCGTTGCGGCCTCGCTCTGGGCGATCTCGTTCTCGTGATGGGGGAAGCAGAGGTCCTCGCCACCCCCGTGAAGGGCGAAGCTCCCACCGAGGTATTTCATGCTCATGGCGGAGCATTCGAGGTGCCAGCCGGGCCGCCCGGGACCCCACGGGCTGTCCCACGCCACCGGCCCGTCACTCGCTTTCCGCGCTTTCCAGAGGGCGAAGTCGGCCACGGTGTCCCGGTCGTATTCGTCGGCGAGGTTCCGCGTCCCCGCACTGTTCCTCTCCTGCTGACGCAGCATCCCGGGATCGAAATGAGAGAGTTTTCCGTATTCCGGAAAGGAACCGACCCGGTAATAAACGGAGCCGTCGGACGCCTTGTAGGCATGGCCTTTTTCTTCCAGTCGGCGGATGAGCGCGATCTGCTCATCAATGTGGTCGGTCGCCCGCGGTTCGGCGTCCGGCGGCAGCAGGTTCAGGGAAGCACAATCGGCCTGGAAGCGCTCCGTCCACGCCGCGGTGAATTCTCCCAGGGAGCGGCCCTCCGCCTGCGAGCGCTCGATCGTCTTGTCGTCCACATCGGTGATGTTGCGAACATAGAATGGATGGTATCCCGCCGTGCGCAAAAGACGGTAAAGGACGTCGAACCGCAGGAAGGTGAGGAAATTTCCGATGTGCGCTGGTCCGTAGACGGTCGGCCCACAGACATACATCCCGAAACGGCCGTCCGCCCCCGGGAAAAGTTCCCGGGTGGAACGCGTGAGGCTGTCGTAAAGGCGGACCGGCGTCCGCGCCGACGAGGTGCTTTCAATGCTCATGAGCTGCAAAGGCGTTACCCTTTTGCGGGCGAAGGGGGAAGTCAATCGTTGCGCCGAACCGCGCAGGCGACAGGCTTCGCGACATGAACTTCCCGTGGTCGGCAGTACCGGGCATTCTTAAAAGCGTCCTCCTCGCCCTCTTTCTCGGGTACCTCGGTCTGGCCCTCTTCGCGGCAGTCTTTGCCAACCGGATGGTCTTTCCCGCGCCGCCTCCCAGCTATGAGGATCTCGAGGGGTTGAGCATGATCCCTTTCGGAGAGGAACAGGAGCGCCTTGCCGTGCAGTACCTTCCCCATCCACAAGCGAGGCACCTCCTGTTCTATCACCACGGGAACGGGGAAGACCTTGGCATGGTAAGGGATCGCCTGCAGGCCCTCCACGAGCTGGGGTTCGCCATCCTCGCCTGGGATTATCCGGGATACGGCCGCAGCGAGGGGCGGCCTTCCGAGGAATCCATCACCGCGGCGGCGCGCTTTCTCTGGGAACGGATTCCCGAGCGCACCGGGTTTTCCCATGAAGAGGTTGTCCTCTACGGTCGTTCCGTCGGCGGCGGGCCGGCGGTGGCCCTCGCCGCGGAAGTGCCTGCTGCGGGCCTCATTCTGGAAAGCACTTTCACGAGCACCTTCCGGGTGGTCACCAGGGTCCGCCTCCTTCCCTGGGACATTTTCAACAACCTCGGGCGGATCGGCGAACTCCGCTGTCCGCTCCTTCTCCTTCACGGGACGAGCGATTTCACGGTTCCTTTCGCCCATGGGGAAAGGCTTTTCGCGGCCGCCTCGGAGCCCAAATTCTTCACCTTCCTGCAAGGCGGCGGGCACAACAATCTCGTCGAGGAATACGGCCCCACCTACCGATCGAGTATCGACCGTTTTGTGGAATTCCTCCGCCTTGACGGGAAGTAGGCCCTTTCCGGCTTTATCTTTGCCAAAACGGGGGGCAGTGCTGTACTCTTTTCCTTATGCCAAGCGCGATTATTCTCCTTGCCGACGGGATTGAGGAAGTCGAGGCCCTCGCCCCGGTCGATCTGCTGCGCCGCGCCGGCGTCGACGTTACCCTCGCCTGCCCGGGGGAATCGCTCGACCTCACGGGCCGCAACAATGTCCGCCTCTGCGCGGAAACCCATTTTGAGGACTGCGCGGACAATCTCTACAACATGGTTATCATCCCGGGCGGTCCCGGGCATACCCTCCTGAAGGAAAACCCCGCCGTTCTCACCTTCCTGCAGCGCCATGCCGGGGCCGGCTGCTTCACCTGCGCCATCTGCGCGGGACCGACCGTTCTCAAAGAAGCCGGCCTTCTCGAGGGACGGGCCTACACCGCCCATCCGAGCGTTGCCACAAAACTGCCGGATCTCGATCCGGACCGCGACGTCGTCCGGGACGGTTCCGTGATCACCTCGAGAGGTGCGGGAACGGCCGTTGATTTCGGACTCGCCCTCGTTGCGGCCCTCTGCGGCGAGGAGACGGCGGAAGAGGTCCGCGCCGCCGTTTGCGCCTGATCCTCAGCCTGCGGGCGCCGCCTCACTGGCGCTGTTCAATTCCACCGGACTGAAACGGAACCGCTTTCCGGTTTTCGTATCGAGGATCATGATACGCGAGTAACGGGGCGTACGCTCCGTGTAAAGCAGGTGCCGTCCGTCGGCCAGCCAGGCCGGGTGCACAGCGTCCCCGGAGCCTTTGGAAACGACGCGGCTTCGCCCCTCGGAAAACCGAAAAAGCGCCACCTCGAAAGATCCGCCCATGGCGGCCGTGAAGGCGATCTGATCGGGATCCCGGGGGTTCCACGCCGGCTCGGAACAATGCCGGCTGATATCGGTTCGCACGCGTGTGATGGAGCGTCCGCTCACATCCATGGTGTAAATCTGGGGACGCCCTATTTTGTCGGAAGTAAGGAGCAGGCGGCGGCCGTCCGGCGACCAGGCGGGACCGGCTTCCAGGCTCTCCGAACGCGTCAGGCGCTGGAGGTTCCCGCCCTGCGCATCACTGATGTACAGTTCCGAATTACCGGACCCGCTGAGGATCATCGCGACACGCGAACCGTCAGGGCTGAAGGTCGCACCGGTGTTGGTCCCCTTGAAGCCGGCAAAGAGCGAACGCTCCCCGGAACGGAGGTCAATCCGGTAAATGTCCGGAAACCCGGTGCCATGGTAGCTGGTGTAAAGGACGCTCTGCCCGTCCGGTGAAAGGTCGGGCGACAGGCATTGCGAACGGTCCCGGGTCAACTGGCGGGCCGAACGAAAAAGAAAATCGGTCAGGTACACCTCCGCATGCCCGGTGCGGTCCGAAATGAAGGCGACGCTGGAGGAGAAAAAGCCCGGCAATCCCAGGGTTCGCTCGACGGCCCGGTCAGCGGCGCGATAGAGGGCGGCGGTCCGGTCGGCCCCGCGAAAGGTTTCCTCGAGGAGATCCCGGCCGCCGGATTCGATACGCAGGCGGACACCGGCGGGGCCGTTTTGCGCAAAGGAAAAACGGAAATCGGCGCGCTGGCCGACCCGCTCGAATCCGCCGTGGAGGTCAAAGAGGCGGGCCGCGTCCTGGCGCAGCGCTTCCGGGCTCCCGGTGATGGTGACACTGCGGGATAGAATCTCCCCGCTGCCGACGACATCGGGAAGGCGGATCGGTTCCTCGGCGCCGGCGCGGAGGGCAAGGCCGGAGAAGGCCAGGATCAACAAGAGGTTCGACAGTATGGCAGGGAAAAATTTCATGTTCCTTGCCTTTCGACGCAATCCGCTTTCCGGTGGACTTCAAGAAGTTTCCCTCCCACAAGGAAGGACTCTCATGATGGACAAGGAAACCGTAAGGAGCGCTCTCAAGGCCGTCCGTTATCCCGGCTTCAGCCGCGATATTGTCTCGTTCGGCCTCGTCGACAACATTGTCGTGGAAAATAACGACATTTCCGTACGCCTGAAGGTGACGACGGCGGACTCGAAGGTACCCGCGGCGCTGAAGGAGGCGACGGAATCGGCCCTTGGGCAGTTGGAGGGAGCGGGAAGGATTTCCGTGGAGATAGCGGTGGAAAAACCGAAGGGCGCGCCGGGAACCGGAGGCGGCAGCGGCGGTCCCCAGGCTATGCCGGGAGTGGCCGCGATCATCGCGGTGGCCAGCGGGAAGGGAGGCGTGGGCAAATCCACAGTGGCGGCCAATCTCGCCTGCGCCCTCGATCAGGTTCTTCGCCGGGAAGGCGGCGGCAAAGGCGTCGGCCTTCTCGACTGTGACATCTACGGCCCCTCCATTCCCCAGATGATGGGGATTGCCTCCCGACCGGAAATCGAGGACGAGAAGATCATTCCGCCGAGCAATTTCGGCATCAAGGTCATGTCGATGGCCCTGCTGATCGACGAAAACGCGCCCGTCGTCTGGCGCGGACCGATGATCAACAACGCCATCAATCAGTTCGCCCAGCATGTGAACTGGGGTGAACTCGATGTCCTCGTCGTCGACCTTCCTCCCGGAACGGGAGACGCCCAGTTGTCCCTTGTCCAGACTTTGCCGGTGGACGGCGCCCTCATCATCACCACGCCGCAACCGGTGGCCGTCAATGTCACCCGCCGCGGTGCCCGCATGTTCGACAAGGTCAATGTTCCTATTCTCGGCGTGTGCGAGAACATGAGTTACCTCGATGCCGGCGAGGGACGTAAACTGCACATCTTTGGAGAGGGCGGCGGTCGATGGACGGCGGAAGAGTTGGAAGCTCCCCTCCTTGCCCAGGTTCCCCTCGATGCCGAAATCCGCGAAGGCGGAGACCGCGGGGTTCCCCTCGTCGTCGCCTACCCGGATAGTCCCTCCGCAAAAGCGATTTTCTCAATGGCGGAAAACCTTTGGAAGGGTCTGCACAAGAGTTGAGTGCCCCCCCGCCTTTGAAAAAAGTTGCCAGCGGAGAACAAAGCACTTCCCTGCTTGTCTGCCTGCAGAGATATTTAAGGCTGTCCTTTTCCCGTAAAATCTTGTATCCTGCCCCCCGAATCATGTCTTCTGGGAACAACAATCCGAACTACGTGGAGCGCTCCAGTTTGTACAAAGAATTCCTTGCCGAGAGGGAAGAGATCCTTCGTCACAAGTGGCTTGAATCCGAAAAAGCCGGCAAGGACATCGGGTTTGAGCGCGCCCTCCTCGATTGGATCCGAAAACACCGGGACTACTGGCGGGCCACCCGCCGTCCGGGTGCTTGAATTCAGCCCCCTCCTTCCGAAACGTCCCCCGGCAGCGAAGGGGAAGGGGCTTCCCTCTGCCAGCTTCTCGGTAGAACGAGGGCATACGCCAACCCGACCCCGAATTTAACGAGGATCTCCCCCGCAATCACCTGAAGTAGCACCAGAGCCGGGAAAAACGGATTCCCGGCAAAGGCGACCAGGTTGAAAAGGGTCGAATCCACGGGGATACTGACGGCATTGGAGCGGATGACGCGGACAAGGAAGGAGCGCTCGCGATACTTGTGAAAGACTTCGGTGTCGGCACTTTCCGCGATGAGGATCGCGAGGAAACTCGCCGCAAAGACCCGCCAGCCGCTTTCTTTCAACATGAGGGCGGATTCCGCCAGCCATGTCCATTCACGGGCGGCAAAGGATTCCGCCAGCCAGCCCCCCCACAGGTAGCGGAAACTGACCAGTAGTCCCAGCGTCAATACAGCAGAGAGGGCGATCACCTTGTAGACGAAAGGTCGGCCGCGGCGGTGCATCCGGTCCCGCTGCGTGAAGGTCAGCCCGAAAATGAGGGTGCCCAAGGATACTAGCACGCCGGAGCCCGGAAGCACCTCAACGGGGAGAAACAGCGTCGCGGTCAGATTGGCGAGGAGAACGGCGACAAGATAAAGGGCGGCGGCTTTCATGAAATCCCGGTTTTCAAGGAAGTGGCTCCGCGGTTCCTTCCTGACCAGAAAAAATTTGCCAGAAGCGAGAAGCGACCGGTAGGTATCCTGCTGAAACGGTCGCCGTGTCCGCTTTTACTTGTGAAACGCTCCATCCAGCATGTTTTCCAGGAAGTCCGCCGGCGCAATCACCTGCGCTACTTTCCCCTGCGCGGGAGCTTGCGGCATTACACTCGTGAAGCCGCCTCCGGAGACCTCCGGGCCGGGCTGAACGTGGCCCTGCTGGCCTTTCCGCAAGGAATGGCGTACGCGGCCATTGCCGGGATGCCCATCCAGTACGGCATTTACGGCTCGGCGATCGCGGCGCTCCTCGGGCCACTGCTGGCGGGATCGCGCTTCATCATCCTCGGGCCGACCAACGCCACCTCGGTCCTCATTTTCGCCTCCTTCCTGAGCATGGGCATCACCGATGCGGCCACCAAGGCCTACCTGCTGCCGCTGATCGTCTTTCTCTCCGGGACTTTCCTCATCCTCGGCGCCTTCCTCAAAGTCGCAAATCTGATCCAGTACATTTCGCGCTCTGTCGTGACCGGTTACATCACCGCGGCGGCGTTCTATATCATCATCAATCAGCTGGCGAAGGTCCTCGGGTACAGCCTTGAACTTCCCCAGGGGTCCACTGTCCTCACCGTCCTCTACCTGACCCTGGTGGAGATCGGGGCGACGCACTGGCCCACCCTTCTCGTCAGCATCACGACCTTCGCGGTCTTCCGGCTGCTCGACTGCCGGTTCAGTAAACTTCCCAACGTCGCCATCACCCTGATCATCATGTCAGCGGTCGCGACAGGACTGAACCAGCTCCTTCTCGCGAACGGCTGGGCCACGCCGGTGGGGACGCTGAACGCGGTCGATCCCTCGCAATGGACATTCAGCCTTCCGCCCCTCCGCGGCGACCTGATCAGCCAACTGTCCTCCGTCGCCCTGGTCGTCGCCTTCCTCTCCGTGCTCGAGGGGACCTCGATCGGGAAATCCCTCGCTTCCCGTGCCGGGCAGAAACTCGACTCGAACCAGGAGATGCTCGGGATGGGCCTCGCCAATATCGGTTGCGCCCTGTACCAAGGGATGCCGGCGTCCGGTTCGCTCACGCGTTCGCAATTGAACTGGAACAGCGGAGCCAAGACGCCTCTGGCGAGCATGATCGCGGGGCTGCTCTGCGCGATCGGGGCCTACACCGTCGGCCCCTTCACGCACTACATCCCGACCAGCGTCCTTGCCGTCCTTGTCATCACGATCGGCCTTTCCCTGATCAACCGCCATGTTCTCCGCATCGTCTGGAACGCCACCGGATCCGACCGCCTCGTCTTCCTCGTCACCTTCCTGAGCGCCTTCTTTATCCGTTTGGACTTCGCCATCGTGCTGGGAACCGCCGTCTCCGTCCTTCTCTTCCTGCGCAAGGCGGCGCAACCGGAACTGACCGAATATGCGCCCGATCAGGAAGGGCAGATGAAACCGCTCCAGAAGAAAGAGAAAAAGGAGGAGGCGGAAATTTCCATCGTCCATGTCGAGGGCGATCTTTTCTTCGGGGCCTCGGAACTGTTCCGGGACCAGCTGCGCCGGGTCTGCGAGCAGGAGTCGCTCAAGATTGTCATCCTGAAAATGCGCAACGCCTACCATCTCGATGCAACCAGCGTTCTCGCCCTCGAGGAACTGATCCGCTACATGCAGGAACGGGGACGCCACCTCCTCATCACCGAGGTGCGCAAGGACGCGATCCGGATCTTCCGCAACAGCGGATTGATCGACATCATCGGGCGGGAAAACATCTTCCCCGACCGACCCTCGAACCCGACCTTCGCGACCGCACGGGCTCTGCGGCGGGCCACGGCCCTGCTCGGCGACACGGAGGCGGATGTCCGGATCTACCTTGGGACCTCCCGCAAACATTCCTCCTCCACGTCCTGAATTTTTCCTTTCCCCTTTTCATCCCCTTCGGCAACCTTCTTTTCTTCCGGATCTCCTCTGGCTATGGAAAAATCCATTGAACTGACCGTCACCAACAAGATGGGCATCCACGCCCGGCCCGCCGCCATGATCGTACGCGTTGCCAACAAGTACGAATCCGAACTGCAGGTTGAAAAGGACGGCGAGCAGGTGAACGGCAAATCGATCATGGGCCTCATGATGCTGGCCGCCGGGAGTGGATCCACCCTGCAGTTGACCGCCAGCGGAGAGGACGCGGACAAGGTCCTGCACGAAATGCAATCCCTCTTCGAGCGGAAATTCGAGGAGGCCTGACTCTCCTCCGCTCGTGCGTATCTGCGTTTTCCTGTCCTCCAGCGAAGCCGTTCCCGCCGAATACCGGGACCTGGCCACCCGCATGGGAAAAGGGATCGGCGCAAAGGGGCACACCCTCGTTTACGGCGGAAACGGCAACGGGCTCATGGGTGCGCTCGCCGAAGGAACGCGTTCCGCGGGAGGTCGGATCATCGGCATCGTCCCCCGGATGCTGCACGAAATGGGGATGACCTGGCCCCACTGCGACGAACTCCTCATCACCCGCGATCTCCGCGACCGCAAAGCCCGCATGGACGCGGAAGCGGAGGCCTTCGTTGCCCTTCCCGGCGGCCTCGGGACCTTTGAGGAAATCCTCGAAGTGCTGAACCTCAAGTACCTGCGCTATCATCGGAAACCGGTTATCTTCCTAAACAAGAACGGGTTCTATGATCCCCTCTTCGCGTCCTTCACGCGGCTTTATGAGGAAAGGTTCACCAAGAGAGCCATCCGGCAACTTTATGCCAGCCTGCCTGAAGTGGAGGCGGTTTTCCGCTACCTCGCGACCTATGTCCCGGTCGAGGTGGAAAAGAAATGGTACGACCGGACCACCGACGAGACCTGAGCGCACGCAGGAAGCCTCCGCCTGACCGGCGGAGGCCGCGAACCGGCGGGAGCATCGACCGGCCAGGTCGATGGCGACGGCGCGAACGCTCTTTTCCTCTCGCGGCTTGACACAGGTGGATCCAGCGGTTGGGTTCATCCTTTTTTCCACGCAAGGAACGACCATGAAACCGACTTATCGACCTTCCAAACTCCGCCGCGCGCGGAAATTCGGCTTCCGGGCCCGTAAGGCCACCCGCGGCGGGCGCAAAGTTATCAGGGCTCGCCGTTCCCGTGGGCGCAAGCAACTGAGCGCCTGAGAGGGCTCCCCGCCGCAGACATGCGGTACCGGAAAAACCAACACCTGCGCACGGCCGCTGACTTTTCCAGAATTCGCGCTTCCGGCTCCCGCCGGGAGTGCGGTTTTTTTTATATGTACCTGCTGCATCTCCCGGAACAAAGGCCCCCGCTGCGCCGCCTTGGCGTGGTGGCCTCCCGCCGCGTAGGTAACGCGGTGGCCCGCAACCGCGCCAAACGCCGACTGCGGGAGCTGTTCCGCCTTGAACAGCAACACCTCCCCTCCTCCTGCGACCTGCTCCTCATCGCCCGCAAGCGCATGGCCCGGGCAAGCTTTGCCGATCTGGTCCGGCGTTTCCACGGTGCCTTGCGAGCGCTTTCCCGGGAAGTCCGATGAGGGACCTCTTACACGCAGTCTGTCTCACCTTCACAAGGGCCGTGCGCTTCCTCGTTATCGCGCTCCTGTACCTGTACCGCTACCTTCTCTCACCTTTTCTCCACATGATCGCCCCAGGGGCAGGCTGCCGTTTCACGCCGACATGCTCTGAATACGCCATGGAAGCGGTGCAGCGGTTCGGCCCTTTCCGAGGCGGCTGGCTGGCTTTGAAACGACTCGCGCGTTGCCATCCCCTGGGCGGATGGGGCCATGACCCGGTTCCGCAAGGTTCTGCTTGCACCGGTCAAGGCGATCCTCAGCATGCCTCCTCTTTTCCATCGCCGGAAACGCGGCGACCCTCCGTTTCCGGGAAAAAAGCGTGATCCCGCATGGATAAAAAAAGCATTCTTCTCGGCATCCTTTTCCTCGGCGGCGGCTTCGTCCTCATGCTGTACAACGCAGCACAGGAGACGAAAGCCCGCGAGCGCGCCCTCGAGGAACAGATGCGCCAACAGGAGCAGACCCTCGAGGAAAGCGGGCCCGGGCAGGCCCCGCCCGCGCGCGATCCGGAAATCGTCCCGGATGTCGACACCCCGCCTGTCGTTCAGGAAACGGTCCCGCAACCGCAGGTCGCCGCCGAGAAACCCGAAGAGGTCGAGGTGGTGCTGGAAAACAACGCCCTCTCGGTGATCCTCTCCAGTTACGGAGGCGCGGTCAAACGGATCGAGCTGAAGGATTATTTCGCCGAGAATCCGCACGTTGTCGATGCGCCGAAATCGGTCGTCCTGAATCGCGTCTCGGACAGTCCCGCCCTCGCCCTCAGCCGCTCCTCCAGCCAGCAGCTGGCTCCGCTCGTCCGTTTTTACGAGGTTGTCCGACAGACGCCACTGCGGGTAACCTTCCGCGGAGCCCTCCCGAGCGGCGTGATCGTCGAGCGCACCTATGAACTCAAGGAAAACGGGAAGGAAGAAGGACCGGAACCCTACCTGATCGAACACCACACCGTGCTGCGCAATCCTTCCGCGGAGGTGGTGAATCTCGACCGCATCTTCCTGAATATCGGTACCGCCGCGCCCACCGAGGCCGACCACATGGGTTTCAACCTGAATGCCTCCTATTACGAAAACGGCGACTACGACAACATTCCTGCGCGGAAGTTTTCCGGAGGGGGCTTCTTCGGTGGAGAACCCAAAGAGCGCATCGAAAAGCGCGGCATCCTCCAGTGGGGCGCGGTCAAGAACCAGTTTTTCGCCACCATCCTGACCCCGGAAACTCCCGCCGACGCCATTGTTGCCCGGGGCATCCGCTTTCCCCCGGACCCGGCCACCGGCAAGGTCCCCGTCGGAGTCACCGCCGCGCTGGAATTTTCCCTACCCTCCCTGCAGCCCGGAGGAAGCCACCAGCTCAGCGGAGAGTTCTACACCGGGCCCAAGAACCTCGACCGCCTTTCGCCCCTCGGCGCCAATCAGGACGAAGTCATGCAGCTGGGCTGGTTTCTCGGCCTCTTCCTCGGCTTTATCAGCTTTATCGCGAAGATGCTGCTCACGATCATGGACGGGATCCATGGTCTCCTTGGCAACTGGGGCATCGCCATCATTCTTACCACTTTCGTGATCCGCCTCGGCTTATGGCCCTTGACGGCCAAGGCCGCCCGGGCCTCGAAGCGCATGCAGAAGCTGCAGAAACCGCTCCAGGAGATCCGCGAAAAATACCAGGATAATCCGCAGAAGCTGAATCAGGAAATGATGAAGCTCTGGAAAAAGCACAAGATCAACCCACTCTCCGGCTGCTGGCCGGTCCTGATCCAGTTGCCCATCTTCATTTCCTTTTTCAACCTTCTGCGCAACTCCTCGGACCTGCGCTTTGCCGAATTTCTCTGGATCACCGACCTTTCCATGCCCGACCAGTCGATTCCCCTGCCCGGGGATACCACCCTTCCCTTCCTCGGGGCGGCGATCAATGTTCTTCCCTTTATCTGGCTGGTCTCCATGTACTTCCAGATGAAAATGATGCCGACCCCCTCCGTCGACAGCGCACAGGTGAAGATTATCCGCTTCATGCCCTTCATCTTTTTCCCCATCACCTATTACTTTTCCAGCGGCCTCGTCCTCTACTGGACGACAACCAATGTTTTCTCCATTTTCCAGCAGTGGATGACCAACCGCAGCCGCGACGAGGAAGACGAAGCCATTGAGGAGGAGATCGCGGAGATGGAGGAGAAGAAAACCCAATCCCGGAAGGCTCCCTCCGGTCCGTTGATCAAAAAGAAGAAAAAGAAGAAATCCCCCCGCCAGTAAACCCAAGGAGAGAAAAACAATGTCAGGGCATAGCAAATGGGCCACCACGAAACGGCACAAGGCCGCCGTCGACGCCAAGCGCGGCAAGATCTTCAGCGCGATCTCCAAGGACCTGACCCTCGCCGCACGGGCAGGCGGATCGGATCCGGAATTCAACCCCCGTCTGCGGACGTACATCGCCAAGGCCAAGGCATCCAATATGCCCGCCGACAACATCGACCGGGCGATCAAAAAAGGCACAGGGGAACTGCCGGGAGTGGAGTACCATGAGCTCCAGTACGAAGGCTACGGACCGGGAGGGATTGGTATCATCGTCGAAGTGACGACCGATAACAAAAACCGCGCCGCCAGCGAGGTCCGTTCCACCTTCTCCAAGTACGGCGGCAACCTCGCCCAACCGGGAGCCCTGCAGCACTTCTTTAACAAGCAGGGCCAGTTCCTCATTGAGGCCGGCAAAACCGAAGAGGACAGTCTCATGGAACTCGCTCTCGAGAACGGCGGCGAGGATGTCCTCAACAACGGCGACCACTTCGAGGTGCGCTGTGATATTACTGAGTTCGACAACCTTTCCTCGGCTTTCGACAAGGCTGGAATCGAGCCCGACAGCGCGGAACTGGCCCAGATTCCAACCAATCTTACTCCGCTGAGCGACGAGGATACCGTCCGCAAACTGATGCGCCTTCTCAACGCGCTCGAGGAACTCGACGATGTCCAGAATGTCTATGACAATTCCGACATCGATGATGCCCTCCTCGCCAAGGTCGGGTAGGCCTTCCTTTTACGGGGTCTTTACAGCGCCGGCGGCCCGGCGATCACCCTGTTAAATTCGCATAAAAAGCGCGGGACAATCCCCTCCCTGCGTTGCCAGACACTGGTCGCGGCCCGTTGCCTGCCAACAGCATGGCCATTATCTCCGCAGCAGCTCCCGGCCGTC
This sequence comes from Verrucomicrobiota bacterium, assembly GCA_009908535.1. Lineage (GTDB taxonomy): Bacteria > Verrucomicrobiota > Verrucomicrobiia > Opitutales > Oceanipulchritudinaceae > Oceanipulchritudo. The sequence goes on along the minus strand of JAAAOD010000278.1, from coordinate 9,064 downwards.
GTGCTTCCTTGTCGACCAAAAAGAAGTCGTCCTTTCTGGAAAACCAACGGCTGGCCAAACAGAAACAGTTCGAAAAGCGGGCCCACAAGAAGAAGATCAAGCTGGAGCAGCTTTCCGTTTTCACCCAGCAGCTTTCCTCCATGCTGGAGGCCGGGCTGCCGCTGGTCTCTGCGCTCGAGGCGCTGCAGGACCAGACCGAGGATCCCGTTTTCAAGATCATCATCCGGAATGTCCGCAACGACGTTTCAGGGGGAACGGCCTTTTCCGAAGCGGTCGCCAAATATCCGAACGCCTTCCCGAATCTTTTCATCTCCATGGTGGAAGCCGGGGAGGCCTCGGGCGGGCTCGGCCCCATTCTTGGCAAGGTGGCCGTCTATTTCGAGGATTCCGTCAAGCTGACGAAGCAGGTGAAGAGCGCAATGACCTACCCCATTGCGGTCATCGCGCTCGCCATCGGTCTTGTCCAGGTTCTCCTCATCTTTGTCATCCCCGTCTTTGCCGACATGTTCTCCAGTTTCGGAAAGGAACTGCCGAAACCGACCCAGTGGCTGATTAACACCTCCAATTTCATGAAGGGGAACATCCTCTACATCATCGGGGGATTGATTCTCTTCTGGTTCGCACTGAAAAAGCTTATCGCCACGCCGCGGGGCCGACGTATGAAAGACAAGGCCTTTTTCCGGGTTCCCGTTCTTGGAGACTTGATCCAGAAAATCGCCCTTTCCCGTTTCTGCCGCACCTACGCCATTCTGCTGCGCAGCGGTGTGCCGATCCTGCGCACCCTCGAGATTGTGTCGAAAGCGAGCGGGAACACCTACATTGAGGCGGCATGCCGGGATATCACCCGGAACATCAGCCAGGGGGGGCAGCTCTCGGAAACCATTTCCGAGCTGCCCTATTTCCCTCCCACGGTCAAACACATGGCCCGGGCCGGCGAGCAGACAGGGAATGTCGACGGCATGATGGGCAAGATTTCCGATTTTTATGATGCGGAGATCGAGACGACGGTGGATGCCCTCACCTCGCTGATGGAACCGGCCCTCATCGTCTTTCTCGGTGTCGTGATCGGGTCCATTGTCATGGCGATGTTCCTTCCCATCTTCAACCTCGCCGGCGCGGTCAGCGGCTGAGAAAACCTCTCTTCTCCGGAAAATATTGCCCCGGAAGCCAGGCCCGTTCAATTTCCGACCCCACGTGCGGAAGGAAATTACAGGGCAACTGCAACTTGAGGATCGGGAAGGCCACCTTCTCGATAACCACAGCCTGCTGAATCTCTTCAATGTTCTTGAGCGGCAGATCGAGGCCCTTTCCGCCGCTGCCGGCATTTCTGACCTGAAGCCCTATTCCGCTTTTTGCGTCGATGTTCTCATGACGCTCTCAGGGCCGGATTTCAGTCGGCGTTTCGGGGAAATCGAACAGCGTTTCCGCGAGCTTGCCCGCTCGGTAAAAGCGTTGATGGAAACCCATCCGGAACAGCGGAAACCACTTGCGGATATTCTGGAAACCCTCGCCGTGGCGGCCTCGCGGCTGGGCGAGTTCCGCAAGGACCGCTTCGAATGGCAATCCATCCCCTGCGAAGCCTTTCACCGGAATTTGTCGCGCTTTCTGGCGGCGACAGAAAGAGTAAGTCAGGGCCGCTTTCATTTTGTCTATGCCCCGGCCCCGAACACGGAGAATGGATATCGTATCGAATTTCAGATTCATTCCATCGGGGCTACCCTGAAAGCTCCCCCTGTCCTGCATGACACCATCCGCGACCTCGTTGCGAACGCGCGCAAATATTCGAAGCCCGGAAGCGAAATATTTCTGCGCCTCGGCGAAGAAAAGCCCAACGGGTTGCGACTTCGCGTGGTGGACGAGGGCATCGGAATCCCTGAGGATGAGATCGAAAAGGTGGTCCAGTTCGGATATCGCGCCAGCAATACCACCGGGCGTCGCACAATGGGAGGGGGCTACGGCCTCACAAAGGCCTATCAGTTGTGCCAGAAATTCGGCGGACGCTTCTTTATAGATTCGTCCAAAGACCGGGGAACCCGCATCGACTTTACTCTTTTTCCCCCGGCTTCACCGGCGGGAAAACCTGAAAAAAATGGCGTCCCGTAGGGGATTTGAACCCCTGTCGCTGGGATGAAAACCCAGTGTCCTAGGCCTGGCTAGACGAACGGGACACGCTTGTGAGAAAACGGAGCAAGCTACGACGGCTGTTCCGACCCGCAAGCTTTTTCTAAAAAAATTTGCCTGCACGAGACGAATCTCCACGTTGGCATTTTTCTTCTTACGCGCCATGCAATACCACCTTGATCGCTCCACCATCCATTCTCTTCTTCCCGAGACGGCGCTGCGTGAAATCGAGGGCCTGCCCTATCCGCGGGCGGGCTCCGGGAAGGTGCGGGAAATCTTCGATACGGGCGAGCATTACCTCATTATCACCACGGACCGGCTAAGCGCTTTTGATGTCGTTCTGCCGGACGGCATTCCCGGTAAGGGCATTCTCCTTACCCAGCTCAGTTTGTACTGGTTCGAGGAGACGGAGCCGTTGATCGAAAATCACCTCGTTCCCGAACACCCGGCCAGGCTGGCCGAGGTTCTGCGGGATCATGCCTCGCTGATTCCCCGGTCGATGCTGGTGAGAAAGCTGCAGCCGTTGCCAATCGAGGCAGTGGTGCGCCAGTATCTCGCCGGCAGCGGCTGGAAGGATTACCTTCTCACGGGGTCGCTCTTTGGCGTACCGGTCCCGTCGGGTCTGCGGGAAAGTGAAAGCCTTCCGGCGCCGCTCTTCACGCCCACTACCAAAGCCGCCGCGGGGCAGCATGACGAGCCAGTCACGCCCGAAGAAGGCGCCCGTCTCATCGGGGAGGAGCGCTTCGAGGAGGTGCGCGACATCAGCTTGAAGCTCTTCGCGCTCGGCTCGGCGGCCGCGCGCAAGGCGGGGCTGCTGCTCGCGGACACAAAATTCGAATTTGGAACCGATGAAAGGGGGCACCTGGTCCTCATTGACGAAATCCTGACTCCGGATTCCTCCCGTTATTGGCCAATGGACCAGTACGAAGCCGGTCGGCCACAAACCGCCTTCGACAAGCAGTACGTCCGGGATTATCTTGAAGACCTTGCCTGGGACAAGACAGCGCCGGGTCCATCGCTGCCGGAGGATGTCATCCGGAATACCCGCCAGCGCTATCTTGACGCTCTCGACCTTTTACTGCCCAACTGATTTTCCCTCCCATAATGAGCAAAGAATCCCCGCCTCCCGTTGTTCTTACCTGCGCCCAACCGAGCGGTCAGCTGCATCTCGGCAATTATTTCGGGGCCATTCGCCACTGGGCGCGCCTCGTGGAAAGCCATACCTGCTTTTTCGGAATCGTCGACCTGCACGCGATCACGGTGCCGTACATCCCGGCGGAACTCCGCAAAGCCACCTACCGCAGCCTCGCCCTTTACATCGCCTGCGGACTGGATCCGAAGAAGTGCCACCTCTTTTGCCAGAGCCACGTCATCGGGCACACGGAGTTGGCCTGGATCCTCGGGGCGCTTTGCCCGATCGGTCAACTGGAGCGAATGACGCAGTTCAAGGATAAGTCGCAGCGGGCAGAGAGCAGCTTTATCGGCTCGGGCCTGCTCAACTATCCTCTGTTGATGGCGGCGGACATTCTTCTCTACAACGCCGATCTCGTCCCGGTCGGAGAAGACCAGAAGCAGCATGTGGAGTTGTGTCGGGACCTCGCTCAGAAATTCAACCAGACCTACTCGGAGACCTTCAAGGTTCCGGATCTGCACATTCCGCGGACAGGGGCGCGCATCAAGTCGCTGCAGGACCCGGAGAAGAAGATGTCGAAATCGGATCCGACCCAGTCCGGATGCCTCTACCTTCTCGATCCCCCGGAGACCCTGCGGAAGAAAGTTCGCTCCGCGGTGACCGATTCGGGCAGCGAGATCCGCGCAACGGAGGAAAAACCGGGGATCAGCAACCTCCTTACCCTGCTCAGCGCCTGCAGCGGGCGGGCGGTTTCCGACCTTGAAAGCGAATTCGACGGGGCGGGCTATGGAACCTTCAAGGACACCGTCGCCGACGCGGTAATCGAGGCTGTGAAACCGATCCAGGAGCGCTATGCGGAAATCCACGAGGACAAAGGCTACCTCGACGAGGTTTTCAAGGAGGGCGCGGGCAAGGCCCAGCAACGCGCCTACCGCATGTTGAGCAAAGTCTACCGCAAGGCGGGTTTCGTATCGCGTACCTGAGGAAAGGCGGCCCCGCTACCCGATTTCAGGCGAAAGGAAGACTGGGGTTGCGAACCGGGATGGGGAAGCATGGCGGCCATGACCGCCTACCGTCCCTTCCTTCTTCCCGCCCTGCAGCAGTTGCAACCGGAATTGAGCGAACCGGAGAAACCTGCAAATCCCCTCGAAGACGAGGTCCTCTGCCTCCGCCATTGGGAGGGCGCACCCGAAAGCCTCTGGGAAGCGGTTTCCCCGCTTCTCAGCCAGCGGCACGGGCTGCCCTTGCTGTTCCGCGAGGAACCCGCGCGCCGCACACCGTGTCGGATCCCGGAGGTCCCCACGGCGGAGGCCATGCGGCTTACGGAAGTGGACCAACCGCTTTTCCTCCTTTCACATCCGGCCTCGCTGCCGCTTTTTGACGGGAAAGGGAGGGCCGAGGACTGTCCCGTTCTCGTCCTTCCTTCGCTGTACCGGCATTGGCGCCGCGGCCTTGAGAGGGAGGGAGGTCGCCGCCCTGCCGTCACCGGACAAAGCAGCGGAGGGCAGGAGGCCTTTTTCAAGGAATTACGGTCCTTGCTGGAACGCGGGAACCCCTCCGACTGGCACCTTGAACCCACGCCGGAGGGGTACCGCTCGCGGGTTCGGGCGGCGGGGGGGCTTCGCATAACCAAAAAGATGAACCGCGATAAAGGCAGGTGGTTCCTGAACATGGCTCTTGCCGCGGCCGGTTGCGGCGCTCGGGCGGCCGGACAGCCCGTGGAAGGCAATCTTTCCCTTCCTGCCCGCGGGCACCTCCCCTCGCGGAAACTGCGGCTTTCCGTGGTACCGGCGCTGCACGGGGATGCCCTCGTCCTGCGTTTCCTCGATCCCCCGGAGCAGCCCCGCAACCTTCGGGAGATCGGCCTCCCGTCGGAAGAGGCGGAGAAGCTGCAAGCCGAGCTCCGACAAGGCGAGGGTATGGTCCTCACCGCCGGCCCCACCGGATCGGGCAAATCAACGACCCTGCATGCCTTTCTGCGTCTTGCCGTGCAGGCGGATGAGAAGATCCTCGCCGCCGAGGATCCGGTGGAAACGCAACTTGCCGGTGTTCAGCAGGTGGCCGTCGATCCGTCCCGGGGACTCGGCTTTGCGGAAGCGCTCCGGGCCTTCCTCCGCCAATCGCCGGACAGCCTCCTCGTCGGCGAAATCCGTGATTCCGCGACAGCGTCCGTGGCCGTGGAAGCGGCGCGGACGGGACACCGGGTCTACAGTTCCCTCCATGCCGCGAGCACAAGAGGCGTCCTGCGACGGCTGGAGGATCTGGGCCAGTCACCCCGGGAGGTGGAAGCGGTTTGCCTGCTGCTGCTCCATCAACGGATGTTACCCTCCACCTGTCGGCAGTGTGCAATCCCATGCTCCGTACCGCCGCAATGGAAAACATTCGCGGAAGGGCACGCGCTCCCCATCCCGGAGCAGCTCATCCTCCGCAAAGGGTGCCCTTCCTGCTGCGACGGCATCGCCGGGCGGCGTCCGATCTTCGTGAAAGGCCGAGTCCGCAACCCCGAGAACACCAGCGCCGAGTTCCTCGAGAGAGTCTGGAGGGGGGTTCTTTCCGGAGGGCTGCCGGAAACGGCGGTGCCGCCTTTCCTGCCCGCACCCTCACGTGGCCCATTTTCCCGTTTGCCTTCCGTAAGCAGCCTGTGAAAAACTTTCTCCGGTCCCCCAGGGGATTGGCACAGAAGAGGGAACCCGTAACAGGAAGACAATCATGACGATGAGCAGCGAATTTACCGATACGGACGTCACGGATTGCCCGTATGAAATGAATGATCTTCTTGAGCTGATGGTCGCGGAAGGGGCCAGCGACCTTCATTTGCAGGTCAGGCAAGCCCCGACTCTCCGCATCAGCGGCTCGATGGTTCCCGTCGATGGACCGGAGCTGCGCCCGGAGGACACCAAAGCGCTGATGCAGGCCATCACCTCCGATGCCATGCAGGAACAACTGAAGAAACGCGGGGGCGCGGACTTCGGTTTCGCCTTCATGGACCAGGCGCGATTCCGCGTCAGTGTAATGAAAAACAAGGGAAATTACGGCCTCGTTCTGCGGACCATTCCGAACACATTGCTTTCGCTCAAGGAAATCGGCCTGCCGGATCGGGTGAAGGAACTGCTCACACGCCCGCGCGGCCTCGTGCTCGTCACCGGACCGACCGGTTCGGGTAAGTCGACCACCCTCGCCTCCATGGTAAATTGGATCAACGAAAACCGGGACGGTCACATCATCACGGTGGAAGATCCGATCGAGTATTACCACGAGCACAAGAACTGCATTGTCAGCCAGCGCGAGGTCGGCAACGACACCCCCTCCTTTTCGGAAGCCTTGCGCGGAGCCCTGCGCCAGGATCCGGACGTCATTCTAGTCGGGGAAATGCGGGATCTCGAGACCATCGAGGCCGCCGTCTCCGCGGCGGAGACCGGTCACCTCGTCTTCGGCACTCTCCACACCACCGGTTCGGCGCGAACGGTCGACCGCATTGTGGACGCCTTTCCCGAAGCGACGAAGCACCAGATCCGTACCCAGCTGGCCTCTTCCATTGTAGCGGTTATTTCGCAGGTTCTGCTCAAGAAAAAAGGCGGAGGGCGCGTGGCGGCTTTCGAAATCATGGTGTCCACCACCTCCATCGCGGCTCTCATCCGGGAAAACAAGACCTACCGCATCGCTTCGGAAATCCAGACCGGTTCACAATACGGCATGATCTCCCTCGACGCCCACCTCACCAGCCTCGTCAACCTTGGGGAAGTGGATCCGAACGATGCTCTCGAAAAGGCCCAGTATCCCAACGAAATGAAACAGAGACTCCGGGAAGCAAACATCAGCTTCCTGGATGAATGAAGTAAACGACCTCCTCCCGTATCCCTTTTTTCCCTACGAATTATCGCCGGAAGAACTGCGCAACTGGTTTGTCCCCGAGCCGGTCGGCAGTACGGAATTCGAGGAGGAACTGCGCCGCTGGCGCGCGGATGGGGAAAAAGACAGCCTTCTGCGGAGGATCCGGGCGAAGGCCGGTGGTCCGGCCCTCGCGGCCTCTCTCGGGGCGCGTTACCTGCCGCAGGCGACCGCGCCCGAACCAGCAGCGGATGACGCCTCCGCGGCGCAACTCCGCCGGGCGGGCTTCCTTCCCCTGCACGGTGGCCGGAGCTTATCCAGGCGACCGGTCACCGGAGGTCCTTGCCTGGCACCGACCCTTGCCGATGTCCTTGGAAAGAATGCCTCCTCGTGGGAATGGGTTCTGGCTTTCCCGGACAATCCGGGAATCCCGTTCTCTCTCCCCGCAGGGAGGGAATTGTCCAATATCGCGGATGAGAATGACCGAAGACGACGCCTCCGCGAAATTCTCCTCGCCCTTGTTCGCCACGGTGCCTCCGACATTCATGTGGAGAGGGAGGATAACGCCGGTCGTCTTCGCGCCCACCTCGAGGGCAAAATGCGGACGCTCGCCAGCTGGGATGGGGCCGAGGCGGAAACCTGCCTTCGCATTCTGAAAAAGTGGTGCCGCTTCTCCGCCGCCGCCAACAGCCTTCCCCAGGATGGGCGGATCGCCATCGGAGAGGGCGAGGCAAGTTTTCACCTGCGCGCTTCCCACCTGCACACCCATGACGGAGAGAGCCTTGTCCTGCGCGTCCACCGCCCCCTTGCCAAAAGGCGCTCACTGCTGGAGCTGGGCTTTTCCCGGGAAACCGCCGCGAAGCTCCTCTCCCGCGCCCGTTACGAACCCGGCCTGTTCCTCTTCACCGGACCGACAGGGTCTGGCAAGACCACCAGCGCCTGCGCCCTCCTTGCCGCAATCAGCACCGAAGGCCGGAAATTGCTGACGATCGAGGATCCGGTCGAGCGGGAACTTCCCTGCGCGGTGCAATGTGAGGTCGATGAGAATCGCGGATGGACCTTTGCGGCGGCTATTCGGGCCTTTCTTCGCCAGGATCCCGATATCATCTTTGTCGGGGAAATCCGCGACAAGGCCACCGCACAATCGACCTTCCGTGCCGCCATCACCGGCCACACCGTCGTGGCGACCCTGCATGCCGCAAGTTCGGAGGCGGCCCTGGAGCGGTTCCGTGCATGGGAAATACCCGCAGGCATGCTTGCGGAAGGCCTCCATGCCATTGTTTCCCAGCGCCTGATCTGTTCCGGCGGTGTCACGCATCTCGAGGAAATGCGCTGCCGGTTTTCCGAAGAGATCACTCCCTTCTGAGGCAAGGCAAAGCCCTCAGCTTGCTTTGCACCCGTCAGCAACCGCCTGGGCGCGCATGGCAAGTTCCGCCGCCTTGAAGCAATGTTCCTGTGTCATGGCAGTTTCACTACGATCCAGAACATCGCGGATCAGCTGCCCGAAGAAGGGGAACCCGACCTTGCCGGCACAGGGAATCCGCTTTTCCCCTTCCTCATCGACGAGGTAGATGACCTGGCTCTCCTTCGGCTCGCTTGTAAGGTCGATGTATTTTCGCACCTCCATGGTTCCCTTCGTTCCGAGGATGAAAGTACGCCCGTCGCCCCACGTGCGCAGTCCTTTCGGGTTGAACCAGTCGAGCCGGCAATAGCAGGAAGCGCCGTTCTCCGCTTCGAGGCTCGCTTCTCCGAAATCCTCCAATCCGGGCTTGTCCGCGTTGGCGAAATTGGCGACGCGGGCGAAGCGCACCTTCGCGTCCTTCGCGCCTGTGTAGGTGAGGAACTGCTCGAACTGGTGGGAACCGATGTCGGTGAGGATGCCGCCGTACTTTTCCTTGTCGAAGAACCAGTCCGGGCGGGAAGGTTTGTTGAGATTGTGCGGAGCCATGATCAGGACCTGGAGAATATCGCCGATCGCTCCTT
>JAAAOD010000216.1 GCA_009908535.1 Verrucomicrobiota bacterium | reverse complement strand
GAGGACACCCGCATCCGCAATGTTCCGCTGTGGATCACACGCAACGAGGATGCCCTCACCGCGACGGTGAACCGGGAACCGGCCGCCGACGACATCGAAACCGGCATCAATGTGCAGCTTATCGTGGAATTCTATTCTCGCTGAGCCGGTCCCCCCCCTCCCAAGGCCTTTTCCCGTAAGGCAGTCCAAAGCATTATTCCCGTATCCACAAAACAAGGACGAACATTATGGCCATCCGTTTAGGAAAGTTCCAGCTTCCCAGCAAGTTGACGAAGGACGAGGTAGTGTCCTCGAGCAACTACGCCAAATTCATCGCCGAGCCTTTCGAGGGCGGCTACGGACACACGATCGGCAACAGCCTCCGCCGGGTCCTCCTCAGTTCCATCGAGGGGGCCGCTATTTCCTCCGTTCGGATCGAGGGCGTCCAGCACGAGTTCCAGAGTATGGAAGGGGTGGTGGAGGATGTCACCGACATTATTCTCAACCTCAAGAAGATCCTTGTCATTTCGCATAAGAAGGAACCGGTCCGTCTCCTCATCGACGTGACCCGTCAGGGGGAGATCACCGCCGCGGACATTCAACCCGATGCCAATGTCGAGATCGTCAATCCGGAGCAGATCATCTGCACCCTCGACCGGGAACAGCGCTTTCAGGCTGAGCTGGAAATCAGGATGGGCCGGGGATATGTTGCCGGCGAGGAAAACAAGGAGGAAGAGCAGCCCATCGGCATGATCGCCATTGATTCCCTCTACAGCCCCGTCAAGCTGGTCAAGTACGGCGTCGAGAACACCCGCGTGGGACAAATGACGGACTACGACCGTCTCATTCTCGAAATCTGGACGGACGGGCGCATCACCCCGGACGAGTGCCTCAAGCACGCTGCCGCCATTCTCAAGCATCATCTCGATGTCTTCGACCGCGTTTCCGACGACCGCGTCGAATTCGAAAGCGAGCAGGTCGAGGTCAGCGAAGAACAGAACAAGCTTCGTAAGCTCCTCAACATGTCCGTCAACGAGATCGAGCTTTCCGTCCGGGCGGCGAACTGTCTCAACAATGCGAACATCACCACCGTCGGCGAACTCGCCATGAAGACGGAGCAGGAGATGCTGAAGTACCGCAATTTCGGAAAAAAATCCCTCAATGAAATCAAGGCGAAGCTCGAACAGCTTGGATTGAGCCTCGGCATGAAGATCGATGAGCGCCTTCTCGAGTCCCGTTCGGATTACTGAGGGAACGTCCCCGCTGATTGCCCGCCCGCGAAACATCTTTCCCGTTCAAAGCTATGCGCCACTTAAAACACCGTTTTCAACTCGGCCGGAAAAAGGAACACCGAGAAGCCCTCATGGCCAACCTCGCCGCCGCCCTGCTGCGGCACGGCCGTATCCAGACCACGCTGCCGAAGGCAAAGGCGCTGCGGCCCTTCGTCGAGAAAGTGATCACGCTGGCCAGGAAGGCGCGGAACGCGTCCCCGGAGCGCGCCCTGCACTACCGGCGGCAGGCCCTGTCGCGCGTTCGCGACAAGGAAGCGGTGGCTCTCCTCTTCAATGAGCGTGCGGAGGATTTCGCCTCCCGTTGCGGCGGGTACACGAGGATCTACAAGCTCGGTAACCGTCTCGGGGACGCCTCCGAGATGGCGGTCATCCAGCTGATCGCCGCCGACGACGAGGGGTACCCGAAAAAGAGCCGTAAGACGCGCAAGGCCGCCGCCGCCGAAACCGGGGAGGAAGCGCCGGTCGCCACGCCGGAAGAAGCCAGAGGGGGATCCGGGGAACCCCCCGCTCCGGGCGCGGAGTCCCCCGAGGAACCGACGGAGGAGGAAAAAAAGTCTTCCTGAGCGGATAAACCCCGTTTCCCTGTCCCCCTGTAGCGTCGCGTGGCCTTTGAAGGAGTATTGATTGCCTTCATTGTGGCGGGGCTTCTGTTCTTTATCAGCCTCTGGTTGTATTACGATCGCCGCGACAAAATTTATTACGACCGGCAGCGGATCCGGCATATTCACCACTGCGTGAAATGCGGCACCCTCTATTCAACCCATGAGGAAAAGCGGCAGATGCCCTGTCCGGCTTGCGGATTCGGCAATCCCCCGCTTCATTTTTAGGCGGCCGCTTCGCAAAGCGGTACCATCCCGGGAATCCCCATGTCGGAAATTATCGCAGTCCTCGATTTTGGCAGTCAGTACACCCAGGTCATTGCCCGGCGCCTGCGGGAGTGCAACGTCTACTCCCGGGTTTATCGCTATGATACCGGTGCGGGTGAACTGCGCTCCGACGGGGTGACGGGGATCATCCTCTCCGGCGGACCCAGCAGTGTTTTCGCGGAAAACGCTCCCGTTCCGGACAGGGGGATTTTCGATCTCGGGGTCCCTGTACTGGGAATCTGCTACGGCCTGCAGTTGATGGCTCACATTCTCGGGGGAACGGTCGGGAAAAGTGTGCAGCGGGAATACGGGCGGGGCACCCTCACCGTCGGAAGCCGGAGCGAGTTGTTTTCGGGAATCCCGCGGAGCCTCCGGGTCTGGAATTCGCACGGGGACAAGCTGATCAAACTGCCTGCGAATTTCCATGCCGTCGCGAGGACGGAAAACTCGGATTTCGCCGCCATCGAGGACGAGGAGGGCCGCTGCTACGGCCTCCAGTTCCACCCCGAGGTTTTTCACACCGAGTACGGGACCGACATTCTCCGCAATTTCCTTTTCCGGATCTGCCGTTGTCGTGGAGACTGGACCATGGCCGGCTATATCGACATGGCGGTCCAAAGGATCCGGGAAAGGGTGGGGGAACGGCGGGTCATCCTCGGCCTCAGCGGGGGGGTCGACAGTTCCGTAGCGGCGGCGTTGCTACACCGGGCCATCGGGGACCAGCTCACGTGCGTTTTTGTCGACAACGGCCTCCTGCGAAAGAACGAGGTGGAGGCCGTGGAGAAGCTTTTCGGGGAGAACTTCCACATGAATCTCGTTGTGGCGCGTGAGGCGGACCTTTTCCTCGATCGTCTCAAGGGGATCACGGATCCGGAAAAGAAGCGCAAGGTGATCGGCAACACCTTCATCGAGGTCTTTGAGGCCGAAGTGGAGAAGATCGGCGAGGTCGACTTCCTCGCGCAGGGAACGATTTATCCGGACATCATCGAGTCGGTGCCCATCGGCGGAAATCCGGCCGCCCTCATCAAGAGCCATCACAACGTCGGGGGCTTGCCCGAGCGGATGAAGCTGCAGATCATCGAGCCGCTCAACCAGCTCTTCAAGGACGAGGTGCGCAAGCTCGGGGAGGAACTGGGATTGCCGCGCAGTGTGGTGTGGCGGCAACCGTTTCCGGGGCCGGGGCTCGCCGTGCGGGTTATCGGCGAGCTCACCCCGCACAACCTCCAGATTGTCCGGGAGGCCGATGCGATCCTCATCGAGGAGATGAAGGGCGCCGATTACTATTACAAGGTCTGGCAGAGTTTCGCCGTATTTCTGCCCGTTCAGACCGTCGGGGTCATGGGCGACGAGCGTACCTACGACTACGTGGTCGCGTTGCGCATCGTCGAAAGCATCGACGCCATGACCGCGGACTGGGCCCATCTGCCCCATGCCTTCCTGCAGAAGGTTTCCAGCCGCATCATTAATGAGGTCGAGGGCGTGAACCGCGTCGTCCTCGATATTTCCTCCAAACCGCCAAGCACCATTGAGTGGGAGTAGGGGAGGGTATGCCGCGCAACCGCCACATCGCGACCGCAACGACATGAAATCGCTTCAATTTGAAAGGCGCGGCTTCTGGAAGCGCCTCGAACGCTTCGCGTCCGATCCCCCGGACCAGGGTGTGATCCGCGGGCGCGTGGCCGGGATCCTCGCCGATGTCCGCGAGCGTGGCGACGACGCCCTTATCGAATACACAAAGCGGTTTGACGGGTTTGCTACGACCGCGCGTAAACTTCGCATTGATGCGGACGAGTTGGCGGCTTCGCGCAAGGCGCTGCACCCGGCGCAGCGGCGGCACCTCCGCGAGGCCATCAAAGCGGTGCGGGAATTTCATAAACAGGGCCTTCCGCGGAACTGGACGGCCCGCAATCCCCACGGCGCCCTCGTCGGGGAACGATGGTATCCTGTGCAGCGGGTCGGGATCTACATCCCGGCCGGCAATGTCCCGCTCGTCTCAACAGCGGTCATGACGACCACCCTCGCCCGGCTGGCGGGCGTGCCCTCCATAGCCGTCTTTACGCCAGCGGGGAAAGACGGCCGCCTGAGCCGGCAGATGATGGCCGGTCTTTCCCTCTGCGGGGTGGAGGAGGTGTACCGGCTCGGGGGTGCGCAGGCGGTGGCGGCAATGGCCTTCGGGACATCGACGATCCCCCGCGTCGAGAAAATCATGGGTCCGGGAAATGCCTATGTGGCAGAGGCCCAGCGGCAGGTCTTCGGCCATGTCGGGGTGGACCTTCTTCCCGGTCCCAGCGAGGCGATGCTGATTGCCGATGAATCCGCGCGGCCGCGATGGCTGGCCGCCGACCTCCTTGCGCAGGCCGAGCACGGCAGCGGGCGCGAACGTGTGTATTTCCTTTATCACGACGAGGAACAGCCCGCCTCCGTGCGGAAGGAAGTGAAGCGGATCCTCCCTGGCCTGCGCCACCGGGAAGCGGTGGACCGGATCTGGCGTGACCGTACCCTTGCCATCCATTGTCCCGACCTGAAGGCGGCCGCGGAGGTGGCAAACTTTATCGCCCCGGAACACCTTGAGTTGCACGTCGGCAAGGCGGCCGCCAACGATCTTACGCGCCGCATCCGTACGGCGGGAGCGATCCTGCGCGGCCACGAGACGGCCACGGTGCTCGGCGACTTTACCGCCGGGCCGAGTCACACCCTCCCCACGGGCCGGACGGGACGCTTTTTCAGCGGTTTGAAAATCACCGACTTCATGCGCCGCAGCAGCATTGTTGAATACGATGAACGCTCCCTGGCTCGGGCCCGGGACGTCGTCGCCACCTTTGCGGAGCTGGAGGACCTCGACGCCCACGGCCTCTCCATGGAAGTCCGTTTCCCCGAGGGTGCATGATGGAGATCGCATCCTACGCAAAACCCTACCTCGCGTCCCTGCAGCCTTATGTTCCCGGGGAGCAGCCGCAGGGCGGGGATTGGATCAAACTCAATACAAACGAGCTTCCGTATGCGCCGCCCGCCACAGTGCGGGAGGCTATTGCCGGGGAGGCGGCCAGGCTGCACCGGTATCCGGAGCCGCTGAGCGGGCGCCTGCGCGAAGCCCTCGCGGAGCGGTTCTGCCTCGAGACGGGAAATGTCATCATCGGAAACGGCTCCGACGACCTTCTCAATCTTCTTGTACGTGCTTTCGGCGGACGCGGGCGGCGAACCGCGGAGACGTTTCCCAGTTATTCACTGTATCCAGTTCTGACAGGCATTGACGGAGGGGAAATGGTTTCCTTTCCCCTCGGCCCGGCTTTCGAGCTTCCGGAGGAGGCCGTTTCTGCGAGCGGAGCGGATCTCCTTTTCCTGACGTCCCCGAATGCGCCTTCCGGTATCCGCTTTGCCAATGAGGCCCTCCGGCGCATCGCCCGCTCGATCAAGGGGATTGTCGTGATTGATGAGGCCTACGTGGAATTCGCCAGCGGCTCCGCTCTTTCCCTGCTGGAAACGGAGGCGAACATCGTTATCACGCGGACGTTTTCCAAGGCCTACGGTCTCGCCGGACTGCGGGTCGGCTACGCCCTCGCCTCCTCCCCTGTCATCGCCACTCTCGACCGCATCCGCGACAGCTACAATGTCAACCGTCTCAGTCAGGCCGGTGCCCTTGCCGCTCTCGCCGCGGGGGATTGGTACGTGGATAAGGTGACGGAAATCCGCAACCGGCGCGACCGCGTCCGCGCAACGCTCACGGGCTTCGGCTGGAAGGTTTTCCCCTCGGAGAGCAATTTCCTCCTCATGGCACCGGCAAGGAAAGGCTTCCCCGCCGGGGCGGAAGCAGCCGCCTCGCTCGAGGGCTGGTTACGGGAGCGAAGGGTGCTGGTGCGTCGATTCAGCGCCAACCCGTTGACAGCCCCTTACCTGCGCGTCACCGTCGGCACGCAGGAAGAAATGGACACCTTTCTCAAGGAGGCCGACGAATGGAACCAACGCGTGTAGCGAAAAAGGACCGCAAGACCGCGGAGACGGAAATTTCCCTCGAGCTTTCCCTCGACGGGGGCGGTATCGCCATCGGGACAGGCATTGCCTTCTTTGATCACATGCTCGACCTTTTCGCCCATCACGGCTGCCTTGGGCTGCAACTGCAGGCGCGGGGCGACCTCGAGGTGGATTACCACCACCTTGTCGAGGATACGGGAATCGTCCTTGGTGAAGCTGTTCGGGAAGCGCTCGGGAACAAGGCCGGGATCCGCCGCTACGGGTTCTTCCTCCTGCCTATGGACGAGTGCCTCTGCCGCTGCGTCCTCGATTTCGGGAACCGGAGTTTCCTTCACTACGAGGTGAAGGCCGTTCCGGCCTACGTGCGCGATTTCAACATCCACCTGTTCCGGGAATTCTTCCAGGCCTTCGCCAACGCCGCCGGTGCCAATGTGCATGTGCAGCTCCTTTACGGCGATGAGCCGCACCACGTTGCCGAGGCGGTCTTCAAGGCCTTCGGAAGGGCCTTTGCCGAGGCAGTCGCCGCCGATCCTCGTCGGGTGGGGCAGATTCCCTCCACCAAGGGACAGCTGGATTGAGCACCGGCTCGATTCCTTGAGCTTGCCGCCGCGTGCGGGCCGGCTCATGCTGGCGCCATGCTACGCGGATTTGTCTACTCCTGTCTGGCCGTCGCCGCCTTTCTAGTCCTGAGCGTCCTCTACATGCTGCTCGCGGGACTGGAAGATGAGACCCTGTACCTCCTTGGCGGTTGGTTGCTCCTCTTCAGCTTTTTCGCGGTCGGCCCGCTCTTTTTCCTCTTCGGTTACTGGCACCATTGCCGCCTTTATCCCGGTGAACCGCGCTGGGACGCCGAACTGAACGAATAACAGCTTGGGATTGCCGGGAAGGGCATCGGCCCCCACCTTGGGGAATATGGAGGTAAGCCAGAAAAGCGGCCCCGAGGTGGTCGTCATCGATTATGGAATGGGCAATCTGCGCAGTGTCTGTCGCGCATTTGCCCATGCGGGAGGCCGGGTACGCCTGATCGCGCACCCCGATGAGCTCGGCCGTCCCGATGTCCTCGTTTTCCCGGGGCAGGGGGCGATCATGGACACGATGCGGCTCCTGCAGGAAACCGGCTGGGATTCCCGGATCCGCGAATGGATCGAGGCGGACCGGCCCTTCTTCGGGATCTGCCTCGGGTTGCAGGCCCTCTTTACCCATTCCGAGGAAGGGGACACGCCCGGACTGGACATCTTCCCGGGCACGGTCCGGCGTTTCCGCTTCCCGGTAACGGACCGGCTGAAGGTTCCCCACATGGGGTGGAACCGGGTCCGGTTCGCTGGTGATCCTGAACCGCCGCTTCTTTCCGGTCTCTCTCGCGCGGAGGAGCAGTTTTACTTTGTCCACAGCTATTATGTGGCACCGGACGAGCCGGAGCTTGTCTGGGGGCGGACCGACTACGGGCGCCTCGATTTCTGCAGCGCCATCCGGCGGGGGAATCTTGTCGCCACGCAGTTCCATCCGGAGAAATCCCAGGCCTGCGGACTGCGCCTGTACCGCAATTTTCTTCAGGGCCTGTCTTCCGGAAACTCCATGGCGGGAAGGGTTTGACCATTGCCAAATACGGAATTGTCTCCACTTTTCTGAGCCATGAGCGAAGCAGAAGAGGCTAGGATTATTGTCGGAGGGAAAGAGTACACCTACCCCGTTATCACCGGCACCGAAAACGAGAAAGCCATCGATACCCGCAGCCTCCGGACGGACAGCGGGTATATTACCTTTGACGAAGGCTACGGAAACACCGGTTCCTGCGAGAGCGCCATCACTTTCATCAATGGCGAAAAAGGAGTTCTCCGCCACCGGGGCATTCCCATCGAGCAGCTGGCGGAGAAGTCGACCTTCCTTTGCGTGGCCTTTCTCATCATTTACGGTAAACTGCCCACCCAGAAAGAACTCGATTCCTTCCGCGCCAAGGTGGCGGGAGCCGCCAACCTCCATGAGGACTTCAAGCACCACTTCGAGGGCTTCCCGCCCAATTCGGCCCCTATGGCCGTCCTCAGTTCGATGCTGAATTCGCTCGGTTCCTATTATCCCGAAATGTCGAGCAACAACCGGGAGCAGGATCTTGAGCACTTCGACCTTACGGCTGCCCTCCTCATCTCCAAAGTCCGCACCATCGCCGCGATGACCTATCGGATGAGCAACGGGCTGCCCTTCAATTATCCGCGGAAAGACCTTCGTTATGTGGAGAATTTCCTCCACATGATGTTTACGGAGCCCTACGACGCGTACCAGCCGCAGGCCGAAGTTTCAGAAGCACTGGACCTGTTCCTGCTCCTCCATGCCGACCATGAGCAGAATTGTTCCACCTCGACCGTGCGGATGGTGGCCAGTGGGGGAGCCAATCTCTTTGCCTCCGTCTCCGCCGGGGTCTGCGCCCTCTGGGGACCCCTGCACGGCGGGGCCAACGCCGCCGTGATCAAGATGCTCGAGGAAATCCACGCTTCCGGGGACGACGGCCGGCAGGATCCCCTCCTTGATATTGCCCGTACCCTTGAAAAGGCCGCCCTCGAGGACGAGTACTTCATCGAACGAAAGCTCTATCCAAACGTCGATTTCTACAGCGGGATCGTTCTCAAAGCGATCGGCATCCCGGTGGAAATGTTCACGGTCATGTTCGCCATCGGCCGTATGCCGGGCTGGATCGCCAACTGGAAGGAGATCGCCGAATCCTCGCAGCGGATTCACCGTCCGCGCCAGGTCTACGTCGGTCCCCGCCAGCGCGACTACGTCGCCATCGAAGACCGCACCTGAGGTACAAGCTCCTCAATGGAGGTGGTCGGCGAGCGCCTCCTCCAGCGTCAGCCCCGCGAGCCGGTGAATGCCTTTCGCGACAAGACTGAGGATGAGGAACATGAAGAGCATGCTCGGGACCGCGATGATGACATAGGACCAGCCCGTCATCGCCCCCACTTCGGCATTGAACTGGGCGGGATCGACACTGGGTTCCGTTTTCACAAAATACTGCGCGAGGAAGAAATTCAGGGCCGCGCTGATGAAGAAGGAGACGGAGAGGATAGCCGTGGCCCGCCGCAGGAGCCGGTCCATCGCCGCTTCGTTGCCGCGTTTCCGCAAAGCGGCCTGCACCTTTTCGACATTGAACAACTCCGGAGAAAAGACGAGTGCCCGGATAAGGGGGTAGCGGGTGAGCAGGGAAGCAAGGACGGCAAGGCCGATCAGCGCGGGAATGGCGGTTTCCTTCACAATGAACCAGCTGCGCGGGAGTTCGAGCAGGCCGACGCCGCCGGTCAGGAGGACGCTGACAAACCCGATGATGGAAATGAAGTTCCGCTTCTTCCTCCTCCGGTAATCATAGATAAAGTAACTGACCGGAAAAAACAGCGCGAGGACGAGGACAAGGGCCGCTTGCCCGATCACCCGGTCACCTTGTGTGAGGACGATAACCGGAATGAAGATATTGAAAAGAAGGCTGTACCATCCATTTTCGCGCTTCGGTGATGCCTTCTTTACGCTTTCCATACCGGGGCCGGGATGGTTAAGGATTCCCTTATGAAAGCAAGCCCCATCCGCTGCCTCGTCTCGGCCGGGCCCACGCGGGAGTTTTTCGACCCGGTCCGCTTTCTGAGCAATCCCTCCAGCGGAAAAATGGGGTTCGCCCTTGCCGGGGCGGCGGCCGAGCGCGGCTGGGAGGTCGATCTCGTCAGCGGGCCGGTGAACCTCGCGACCCCGCCGGGTGTCCGTCGCCACGAGGTCGTCACGGGCGCGGAGATGAAGGCCGCCCTTGAGCGCCTTTTTCCCGATTGCTCAATTCTGCTGATGACCGCCGCGATCATGGATTACCGCCCGAAGCACCGCGCCGCCCAGAAAGTCAAAAAGCACGATCTGGCCAAGACCTTGGAGATGGAGCCGGTTCCGGACGTTGTTGCCGGGCTTGCCGCCGACCGGACCGACCAGCAGTTGCTGGTCGGCTTTGCCGCGGAGACCGAAAAGGTCGAAGCCTATGCCCGGAGCAAACTGGAGAAGAAGGGGGTCGATTTCATTGTTGCCAACCGCATCGGCGGCGAGGAGAGCGCCTTTGGCAGCGACACCAACCGCGTGCTGGTTCTCGGGAACGGGGGGATCCGCCATTCCTTCGGCCCCTCCCCGAAAACCCAGCTCGCCGCCACACTGCTGGATTGGTTCGCACCCTGGATTCCGGGGAGCGAAGCCTCCGCATCCCGTTGATTAAAAAATGCCACCGAAAAACAGCGACCCTCTCGACAATCTCATTGGACGTGTCGACGAACTCGATGAAGCCAGCAGGGCCAATCTTATCGGGCGCCTTTCGCGCGAACGGCACCTGCTCAAACTGGTCGTGAACACCTTGCGCGAGGGGGTCATTGTCGTCGAAGCCTCCGGTGAGATCGAGTTCGCGAACCCCTCCTCCCGCGACATGCTCGGGTTTTCCGAGAAGGACATGTCCGGCATCGGTCTGTGGCGGGCCTTTCCCGATCTGGCCCGATCCCTGAACCTCAGTGGAAAGGGCTATTTGCAGGAATTTGCGAATGTCGCCCGGGAGATGGAGATCACTTATCCGCAGCACCGGATTGTCCGCCTCTACATCGTGCCGATCGAGGACGAGGACACCGACCAGGAGATTGCCCGCTATGCCATTATCCTCTCCGACGTCACCACCGAGCGGGCACAAACGCGGCAGGAAATAGAAAACGAGCGCGCCAATTCCATCCTGCAACTCTCCGCCGGTGTCGCTCATGAACTGGGCAATCCCCTCAATTCCCTCCATATCCATCTGCAGCTGATCCAACGCCACCTTGATAAACTGGAGGATTCCCCCGCCGTCGAAAAAATGAGCAAATCGCTCCGCATCTGCTCCGGCGAGGTCGAGCGGCTCGACAGCATCATCACCCATTTTCTCGAAGCGGTCCGTCCACGCGAACCGGACCTCCAGGACCTCGACCTGATTGCGCCCCTCGAAGAATCGGTCGAGTTCCTCGGTCCGGAACTGGAAAGCGCCGGCATCCGGGTCGACATCGAACTCGCCAGCAGCCTCCCCGTCATTCTCGGGGATCGCGACCAGATCAAGCAGGTCTTTTTCAACCTGATCAAGAACGCCCGGCAGGCCATGAAATCCGGCGGGGTCATCCGGATTCGGGCTTTCAGCGACGACGAGGACGTCTACATCCAGATCGGCGATTCCGGCCACGGGATCGCCACGGAAAATCTGCGTAAGGTCTTCCAGCCCTACTACTCAACGAAGGAGCGCGGACACGGTCTCGGCATGATGATCGTCGAGCGGATTATCCGCGAACATGGCGGACAGGTCGGCATCGACAGTCGCGAGGGCGTCGGAACCCTCGTCACCCTCCAGTTCCCCCAGAAACACCGGCGGACCCGGTTGCTCGAGGATGCCTAGCCGGTCCTGCGCCCGCCGGCGCGGGCCTGGTCAGGCCTTGTTCCATTCGACTCCGTGCATGGAGCCGGTCTCCAGAAAGCGCTGGTGCATGGCAAAAGCGCGGTTCAGGGTCTGCGGCGTGTGCCCGTCACTGACATCCCGGGAATAGCCTTCCAGCTCGTCGCGGAAATCCGGATGAGCGCAGTTGCGGATGATTTCCTTGGAACGCTCGCCCGGATCTTTTCCACGCAGGTCCGCCACGCCTTGCTCGGTGACGATAACCTGGACTGAGTGCTCGCTGTGGTCGAGGTGGCTGCAGAGCGGAACGATCGGGCTGATCTGACCCCTCTTGGCCATGCTGGGACAGGTGAATACGGAAATGTAGGCATTGCGGGTGAAATCACCGCTGCCGCCAATCCCATTCATCATGTTGTTCCCCATGATGTGGGTGGAATTCACATTCCCGAAAATGTCCACTTCGATGGCCGTGTTGATGGAGACGGTGCCGATCCGGCGGACGACTTCGGGGTTGTTGGTGATTTCCTGCGGCCGCAGGACCATCCGGCGTCGGAAGAAATCGAGATTTTGGTAGATCCCCTCAAGAACCTTCGGACTTACCGTGAGAGAAGTGCCGCTGGCAAAAGCCAGCTGACGGTTCTCCATCAACTTGATCACACTGTCCTGGATGACCTCGGAATACATTTCGAAAGCGGGAATGTCCGGATGCTCGCCCATGGCCCCGAGGACGGCGTTGGCGATGTTGCCGACGCCGCTCTGGATGGGAAGGAAACCGGAAGGGATCCGTCCCGCGCGCACTTCCGCAGCGAGGAAGTCGGCCACATTCTGGCCGATCTTGCTCGTGATGGCATCCGGTTCCTTGAAACCGCCCACTTCGTCCTCCTCGTCCGTGAAGACAACGCCGGCGATCTTCTTTGGATCGATGCGGACGACGTTTTCCCCGCAGCGCTGGCGGGTTTTGAAGATCGGGATTTCCCGGCGGTGGGGCGGGTCTTCCGGTTCGAAGATGTCATGGAATCCGTACAACTCCGTCGGGTGGTAACTGTTGATTTCGAGTATGACCTTGTCGGCGTAGTGAAGAAAGGTGTTGGTTGCCCCGACGCTGGTCGTGAGAGTGATTTCGCCCTCCGGGGTCACCTCGGCCGCTTCCACTACCGCGTAATGAAGGCGCCCGAGAAACCCGTAGCGGATCCATTGCTGGAGAAGGGAAAGGTGCATGTCGAAGAAGTGCGTTTTCCCGGCATTGATCGATTCCCGGAGGGCCGGATTTGACTGGTAGGGAGTCCGCCAGGCCATGGCCTCCGCCCGGGCAAGGGCGCCGTCGAGGGAGTCCCCGGTGGAGGCGCCGGTGACCACGCCGACCTTGAAGGGCCGGCCCGCCTCATGTTCGCCCCTCGCGCGCTCCGCGATGGCCCGCGGAATCGCTTTGGCGGCTCCGGCGGGGGTAAAGCCGCTGAAGCCAATGGTCTGGCCGTCTTGGATGAGTTCCGCCGCCTCTGCGGGGGTGAGTTCAGGAAAGGGAAGAGACATTGTTCCTATTAGTTTTTCTTACTGGTTTTGAATTTGTTATTAGGAAATGTTGGCGGCACAAGGCAAGCTCTTCCACCCTAAAAAGAAGGCATGCACCGAAAAGTGCATGCCTTGGGAATCGGAAAGGTCAATCGATTCAGTTCGCCGAGGGCGGAGGGGCCGGCGGCTTTCCTTGCGGAGGGGGTCCCGGAGGAGGTCCGTCGGGTGGGGGGGGCGGCGGCGGCAGATTGTCCGGAAGTTGCGGAGGAGGCCCTTGTGGAGGCTTTGGCATCGGCTTCAGGTCCACCAGTTCGATCTCGAAAATGAGGGCGTCACCGGGCTCGATGATCGCTCCCGGGCGCTGCGGACGGTCACCGTATCCAAGCTCAGGAGGGATGTAGGCTTTTATTTTGCCGCCCGGCTCCATCAATTGCAGCGCCTCCGAAAACCCCGGAACCACTCCGCTGACGGGAAACTGAGCACCTTCGTTGGCGTCGAATTCGCGACCGTCCACCAGCGTTCCCCGGTAATTGACGATGACGCGGTCCTGCTCGGTTGGGCTTTCCCCTTCCCCTTCTTCAAGAACCTCGTAGTACAGGCCGGATTCCGTTTTCCGGATACCCTCTTTGTCCTCCAGTTCGGCAAAAAAGGCCGCCGCCTCTTCCTTGTTGGAGGCGGCCACCGCTTGGCGGCGTTCCTGTTCGGCCTCCTGATAGGCTTGCATGCGTTTCTCGTAAATGGCCTGGGCTTTTTGCACCGAGTCCTGAAAGTCCTCCGGCTGACCGCTGTTCGTCGCGGCCGCACGCATGCCGTCAAAAACGGCCTCGAGTTCCTCGTCGGAAAAACCGATGTTCAACCGCATCTGCATCGCCATCGCGAAGCCCATCGCCTTGAAGACCGCCGGATCGGTCCCGGCCTCCGCTTCCGCGGAACCCGAGCCTTCCTGTCCGATGGCCGTGAGGGAGACGATGGACGCAAGGGACACCGCTAAGAGAGCCTGGGGTCGCATTCGCATCACTTTATTCATAGAAGGCGAGTAGTCGCAAAGCCGGGGAGGCGGGTCAATGACAGATTCGCGGAGAAAGCAAAGCCACCCGGGAAACCGGGTGGCTTTGGGGCGATGATGAAGAAATCATGCCCTGTCTCTGTCGCTGTCTTAACGTGGAGCCTTGCAGCTCCATGGCCTATCGCTTGCCATCAAAAAGTTGTTGGAAAACGTCGTGCTTCTATCCGGCGGTTCAAGAAAATTCCGCAAAAAAATCACCGATTTGTCATGAAAAGACGACGACAAAGCCAGCGGCTTGACACAATCTGTAAATTCACAATCAAAACGGGGAATCAAGGGTCTTCGGGGTCGGCATGGCGCTTCTCGAGCGACTCCTGCATTTTCTGAAAGACGCGGTCGCGGCGCTCAATGAAAGAGCGGACCGTTTTCTCGAGATAAGCCGCTTTTTCCTCGTTTTCGAGGGCGGCGAGCCGGTCGCGTACACCCTGGCGTTGATCGGGGGTGGCGGCGAGCCAGAATTGGGAGAGATCGGAATGCAGGGAAGGAGGCAACCAACCCTCCAGCTGGTTGATTTCCCTCGTGAGCTCGGGACTGGTCTCGGTGATCTGGCGAATGCGGATCCGCATCGCTTCCCGTTCCTCGTCGGGCATTTTTGCGATGAAGGCGATGGTCTGCCGGAGACGCTGCAGTCGTTGCGGGGACATGGAGAGGAGCTCCTCCAGTTGCTCGAGCTGCCGTTTCAGCTCGGACGGATCGGGGAGATCCGGGGGAGGTCCCTCGGGTTTACTGTTCTTCAGTTCCGGGGGCAAGGGGGGCGGCGCGGGCAGATCTTGGGGTGGAGGGGGCGCCTGGTCCGGCGGATCCTCACCGGAGGCGGCACTAAGGGGCAGCACCGTCAAGAGGGCGGGGAGGAGAAGTGGCAGCAGACGGAAAGGCATCAATTACTCCATGAGGAACGCGAGGGCTTCGTCGGAGCGAACCTTGGAGACATCGACTTCGCTTTGCAAGTTGCTTGCGAGGGCGAAAATGCGGGTGAGGTTTTCATCTTCAACCGGGACGGAGCCGACCAGACTGTTTTCGGCCGGCGGAGGAAGGGTGGCCGTGGAGGGGGCATCCATGCGGAAACCGATGAAGGCAACGAGGAGAGTGGCCGCGGCGGCGACCGGTGGCCCCCACCGGAACCAGAAGGGGGCGGGGGCAGTCCGGGAGGCGTTCCGGACATTTTCGCGCACCTGCTCGGCCAAGGAAGGGACATAGAGGTGCGGAAGCGGCCGCATCCAACCATCGAGGGTCTCCTCAAAGCGCCGCTCGGCATCCTCTTCACGGATCTTTCGCAGGACGGAGGCGGCCATTTTGCGGTCGGCTTGCAGCGGTTGGCTGTGGAGCCAGGCTTCGAGGTGGGGGGGGAGATCGGAGGGACTGGAATCGTTTCGGGCCATGATGCTGCTGAGGGTTAAACAAGGTCTTTCAATTCTTGTTTCAGAAATTGGCGTGCGCGGAAAATCCACGTCTTCACGGCGCTCTCACTGGCTTCCATGATATCGGCGATTTCCTGGTAGCTGAGTTCCTGTTGTTTGAGGAGGAGAATGGCGGTGCGCTGGTTTTCGGGGAGCTTGGGCAGGGCTTGTTCAAAAGCCTCCTCCAGCTCGCGGTAGTGCCGCGCGGCGGAATCGGAGGACACGGCGTGCAGGTCGACGGGATCCTGGGGATCCAGCGGCTTGCGCTGTTGACGGCGAAACTCGTTGATAAGGAGGCGCCGCGCAATCTGGAAGAGAAAGGTGCTGAAGCGGGCGCGCTGCTCATAGCGGCCGGCGGCCCGGTAGAGGCGGACAAAGACCATCTGCGTGAGGTCTTCGGCTGATTCCCGCGACTGGAGGGAACGGTAAAAGAAGTTGAGGAGAGGGGTCTGCCAGCGCTCCACGAGCTGGACGAGGGCGGCTTCGTCTCCTCCCCGCAGGCGCAACATGAGCATCGCATCCTCATCGGGCGGGGCTGGTTCGGTGGCGGGCATGCGGACGGGTTCTCCGGCAATAAAACGCGATTCCGATCCGGAGGTTGCAAGGGAAAAGGTTTTCTCTTCGCAAGCCCGCGTTCCGGACTTGCCAGAAAGCGTCTTCTGCTGCCCCCTTCTTTGTATGAAAAAGACCACCCTCCGGCTCGGGATCGCCTCCGTATTGTTTTCCTCCGCCTCCTTCCCTCTCCATGGCCAGCAGGGAGGGGTCGGATTTGAGCCGTATTTCGAGGTCATTACCACCGGGGATGCGGTTACCGAGGAGGTAGCGGGCGGGGCCGGGTTGGAATCCAGGGAATGGACGCTCGGGCTGGAGACCTTCTGGCGGGGAGCCGGGGGGCAGCTGGCGTTCGATGCTTCCTATGGGCAAAAGGAAGCGGATTGGAGCGGGGGCGCTTTTTACGCCGGGCTGGCTTCCGCATCCCTGTTCGAGGAGGTGGAGTCGGTCGCGCTTTCCGGTCTCTGGACGACGGATCCGCGCCAGCAGTGGGGGGCTACGATCTACCTTGGACTGGAAAGCAGCTACGCCACGGATTCCTCCTTCGGCGACGCCGATCTGGCCGATGCGATCGGCTACGACCTCGGTGCCGGGGTCAGTTATCGCTATTCCGAAAGCCTGTTCCTGACCGCCGGTCTTCGCTATCAGGACAATCCGGCCGGCGTGGACGACGACTGGCTGCCGTTCATCGGTCTTACCTGGCTCATTGACGAGCGCTGGACCCTGCGCACGCGGAACGGGATCTTTCTCGATTACCGGCCAGAAACCGACTGGCTGCAGACGCTCACGTCCTTCGTGGAATATGTATCCGAGATTCATCACCTAGGCGAGGCCGCCGGTGTCGAAACGGCTTACGAGGAGGAGCAGGTGGCGGCCGGCCTGGCCGCGTCCATCGAATTCGCGGAGGGGTGGGAGATCCGGCCAACCCTGCAGTACCTCTTCGCACGCGAGTCGACCCTCTGGCAGGGGGGCAGGGAGGTCTTTGCAAGCGACCTTGAAGAAACCTTGCGCCTCGGCCTCCGCATCGGCTATTCCTTCTGAGCTCCTTCGGCCGGGGAGCCGGTATGCCGTATCCACCCGAGTTTTCCAGCGAGGACCGCCATGCCGCGGATTGTTTCCGGGGCATGGCGGAGGGAAGGGAGGAGGACCTCGACAAGTTATACGACCTCTACCATCGGCCCCTGCTTCATTTCCTCAACGGAATCCTGCGCCAGCAGGAATCCGCCGAGGAAATCCTGCAGGATGTTTTCGTCCGGATCTACCGGCAGGCGGGCCAGTACGATCCTCAACTCGGGAAGCCGTTCAGCTACCTCCTCACCATTGGAAAAAGAATGGCCATTGACCGGCTGCGGGCGCGCCGGCGCCGCGTGCAGATTCTTGCTGGAGAAGTGGAACAAGCGGAGCGGATCGCGGACATATCTTCCCATGGATATCCCGAGAGTGACGCGCGCCTGGAATGGGTCTGGATGCAGCGCTATTTCGATCTGCTCTCTCCCGCGCAGAGGGAGGCGATGGAACTGGCTTTCTTTTCTGGGTACACCCACCACGAAATTTCGGAAACGCTCGACAGACCACTCGGAACCGTAAAATCGGATCTGCGGCGTGGCCTGCGGAAACTGCGGGAGGCCTATCTGGGGAACAATGATTGACGAACGCAAAGAGGAAAACGCCAGCTCCTATGTGCTGGATCTTCTCTCCCCGGAAGAGCGGGAGGCCTTTGAAGGGCAGTTGAAGGAGGATCCGGAATTGCGTCGTTTTGTCCGCGAGCTGCGGGACAGCCTGCACATGCCGGCAAGGGATCTCGATTCGCCGCCGCACCGTGAAGACCTGCGCAAGGCGATCCACCGGCGTATCGACAACGGCATCACCATTCCGGCAGTTCGCTCCGAGCTCCCCGTCCGTCAACGCTTTCCCTGGTCCTTCGCATGGGCTGCGGCGGCGGTTTTCCTCCTTGTCGTCAATCTCTTTCTCCTGCGCGAAATCAGCGATGCGACCGCAGACAGCGTACGCGAGCGCGGCGGCAACCTGCCGCGCGATTCCGCCAGCGTCGGGCAGGGAGGGGAGGCGTCCCCGCAGCAGCTGGCGGCGCGGATCGAGCGGCTCCGGAGCGACCTGCAGGAGCGGGAATCGCGCCTCAGGGAGACGAACACGGAACTGGAGGAGGCGCGGGAGCGCAACGAGGAACTCGTTGCTCGCGGTGTCGAATGGATGCGTGAATACGGGCGCCTCGCGGCCCGGCTGCGTCCGTTTTTCCAGAGCAGCGAAGGCCTCAGCCGCTTTACCGTCATCGAGATGATGGATGCGGAGGCCCTCGCGCAGAATCGCTCCCACCGCGGGTTCGGGGACCTTGCCGGACGCTTTCTTACCGGAGAGGAAAATATCGCCGGAGCGGACCGGGAGAACTTTTTCGGGCCGGTGGTCGAGGGAGCGGGGGTGCAGTCTCCCGGCCAGCTCGCCGAAGAGGCCGCTTTGACCCCCTTCGCCCGCCAGGCAAAGGAACTGCTTCCCGGGGAATCGCCGGCTTCCCCGCCGGAGGCGGATGCCGCCCCGGCGGAACCCGCTGGGACGGAACCGGGAGAGGAAGCGACAGGGGAGGAACTTCCCTTCGACGGGGAGGCCGCCGGATTCACCGTCTGGCGGGACGATGAACAGAAAGGCTTCCTCGACGTCTATAATCTTCCGGATCCCGCCGAGGGCAGGGAGGCCGTTCTCTGGGTTCGTTCCAGCGAGCTCGAGCCGTACCTGCCCGTCGGGGAAGTTCCCGAACTGGAAAACGGCAGCGGCTCCTTCTTTTATTCCGTGGACGAAGCCAACTTTACCCCGGCGGAAATCCTCATCACTGCGGAACCAACGGGCGTGGAGGCGGAGCAGCCATCCGGTTCCATTCTTCTTCGCGGCCCGTAAGCCTAGGCGTTACGGACGATTTTCCGGGAGGGGAAGCGAATGCGGCTGGCCGTCCGGGGTCAAAAACACCGCCACGGGCCGCCGGATATCCGGCTGGAGGGAAATGAGGCGCAGTCCGGTTTCCGGTTCGATCACACTGTCAAGAGGATAGAATACCCGGTCAATAAAGAGACCGCGGGGCTCGCGGGAGACGTGGAGCGGAACCGTCCGCAGCTGCTGGAGCAGGCCGGCGACGGTTTTGATCCGCGGCTCGGGGCCGCCTTTCTCCGCCGCGTCGAGCGGTTCCGGGGCCGCTCCGGAAGGCTGGCCGGGATCGGCGGCGGGCGGTTGCGGAGCAGTGGCTTCGGCGCCGTGCCCTGCCGGGAGGGGAGCGCCTTCTTCCTTCCACACCGGCTCGTTTCGCTTCCCCTCGGAAAAAGGGCTGAGAGGATTCCATGGAACCAGAAAACCGGCGGCTGTGATGGCGAGGAGAGCAACGAGAAAAAGCGGCCGCTTCGAATCCTTTTTCTCCTGCTTCGGTCCTTTCTTGTCCCCCTTGTCCTCCCCGGCAGGGGCGCTGCCGTAGGCACGGGGCTTTAGTGCGGGAGCGGTCTTCCCCTTCTTCACCTCCTTTGTCGAAAGCGGGGCCTCGGTGGCTTCCGGGGCGGCTTTGACAGGCCTGGTTCCCAGATGGCGCGGCTGCCGGGGCAACGGCTTCGGCGGTTCGCTTTCGCTCTCCGGTCGAGGTTTGGGAGGCGTTTCGGCTGAGTTCTCGGACGGGGGCCCTCGTCTGCCGGGAGGCAGTTTGCGGAGGGCGATCCGCGGTTGTTTTTTAGGGGCCTTTTTTTCCGGCCGTTGCTTGTCACCGGGACCCGAATCCGGATCAGAAGAACTGGGTGTATCGGTTGCCATGGGGATCGATGAAATGCAGTTCGCTTTGGCCGATTTCCTCGAGGCGAAGCTTTGGTTCGCCGGGAAGGCGGTCACCCGGCTCGAGGGCGGCGGTGCTGTCACCAGCTGGATCATATAGAAGAATGCGTTTTCCGCCCGAAAGCACCCCGCGCACTTGCAGGCCCTTCACCCGGTCCTCCAGAACCGCATCAGGGCCGGGGGCGGGCTCGCTTTCGACCGGTGGCGCGGCAGGAGGAGGTTCCGGTTCCGGGAGCGGTTCCGGTTCCGGGAGCGGTTCCGGCTCGACCGTTTCCTCGGACGCATCCGCTTTGGCGGGCGCATCCGGTTCCGACGGGGTCGCCGCAGGCTCCGTCTCGGGGGCGCGCGCGAGGGGCTCCTCTTTCACGGGCGTTGCCGGCTCGTCCTCCAGCATGGAGGCCGCGAGATAGAGGGAGAGGGCCGCGGTGGCAAAGCCGCCGAGCAACAGGGTGAAAAGGACACCCCGGAGCATGCGCCGCTTCGGGGTGGCGACGGTTTCCTCCGGAGGGGGGCTCCCGGCTCCGTCGTCCGGAGAGCGACGGTTTTCCTCCTCCGCCTTTTTTAACGCGTCATTGATCAGGCTCATGAAAGCTCGCTCTCCCGGATGGCGCGGGTGACATCCCGCCAGACCACCTTGTCACGGGAACGGACAAAGGCGGCCAGCAGGGCCTTGTCGCAAAGGTTGTTGATGATCCGGGGAATGCCTCGCGAATGCCGGTGGATTTTCCCGATGGCCGGTCCGCTGAATTCCGGGCGGCCGTTTGCACCGGCCTGGTAAAGCCGGTAATGAATGTACTTCCCCGTCTCCTCGCGGGTGAGGCGCGGGAGGTCGGCCTGCACGAGGATGCGCTGGCGAAGCTGCCGCAGCTTCCTTTCCTTGAGCTTTTCCCGCAGCTCCGGCTGACCGATGAGGATGATTTGCAGGAGCTTTTGCGTATTTGTCTCCAGATTGGAAAGCAGGCGCACATGTTCCAGGGCCTCGAAGCTCATGTTCTGGGATTCGTCGATGACAAGAACGATTTCCTTGCCCTCGGAGATCCGGCGCAGCAGGAGGCCGTTCAGTTGTTCGAGGAGTTCCTGCCGGCCGCGCTTGACCTTTTCCTCCCCGAGTTCCCGCAGGATCGCCTGCAGGAGCTGGGTCTCCGAAACGCGCGGGTTCAGGATCAATGCCGTCTCCACCGGTTTGTCCTCCAGTTCCGCGAGCAGTTGCCGGCAAAGGGTCGTCTTGCCGCACCCCACTTCGCCCGTCAGCACCATGAAGCCTTTTTTCTCGGCGATGCCGTAGCGGAGGTGCTGCAAGGCCTCCTGATGACCGGGGGACAAAAAAAGAAACCCCGGGTCGGGAGTGATGTTGAAGGGCCGTGCCTTCAGTCCGTAAAAGGCTTCATACATGGCTCTTTACAAAACCCTGTGGCCTCTCCATAGTTTTACACGGGTGGAATTCATGCGCGGGAATCCTTGGTTTCGGCCATGCACCTTTCATTCGGAACCGACACTGTATGATGCTGCGACTGGCCTCAAGACTTCTTCGACTCTTCCTGCTTCTTCTGCTCGTGGCCGTCATGGCGGGCCTCGGCCTCGTCTGGTCGCAGACGTGGCGGGAATACAAGACCTTCGGCGAGGAGCAGGCGAGGGCGGAGAAACGGCTTGCCGAGTTGCGGGCACACCGGGAGGAGAAGGAAGCTTACCTGCGGGCCTTCCTCAATGACCCGGACTTTGTCGAGCGCGTCGTGCGGGAACGCCTTGGTTATGTCCGACCGGATGAGACCGTTTTCCGTTTCGGAAATCGCTGAGGGCGGTCCGAATTTCTCTTTTCATATAGCCGCTCGTCGGCAAGATGTGCGCCACTATGCATGATTCCCAGCTTGCAGAAACGGAAAAAGCGCGCTTTGCCGCCGCCGGTCAGGGGCAGGTTTTCGCTTTCTGGAACGAACTGGACGGGGCGCAACGCGAGGCGCTGCTCCGCGACGCGGCTGAGATCGACCTTGCCGAGGTCCAGCATCTTGTCGACACCCTCGTCAAAGGCGAGGGGGAGGCCGCTTTTTCCGCGGAAGGACTGGAACCCGCACCCTACATTCCCCATCCCCGTTCCGGCGGGGATCCAGCGCCCTGGAAAGAGGCCGCCACCGCCGGGGAGGAGGCCTTGCGGCAGGGGAAGGTGGCCGCTTTTACCGTCGCGGGCGGGCAGGGAACCCGGCTCGGTTACGAAGGTCCCAAGGGAACCTTTCCTGTCACACCGGTGCGCCGGCGTCCCCTCTTTGCTGTTTTCGCGGACAAGCTCCTCGCCACGCAGCGACGCTATGGCTGCAGGCTGCCTTGGTTCATCATGACCAGCAGCCTCAATCACGAAGAGACGCTGGCCGCCTTCGAGGAGGCGGATTATTTCGGTCTCGATCCCGAAGAGGTCGCTTTTTTCCGCCAGGGCCGGATGCCGGCGGTGGACTTCGAGGGCAAGATTCTCCTCGCCGGCAAGGACCGCATCGCGATGAGTCCCGACGGCCATGGCGGATCCCTGCGCGCGCTCGTGCGCAGCGGAGCCGTTGAGCGGATGCGCGCGGGGGGCATTGAGGCGATCAGCTACTTCCAGGTGGACAATCCCCTTGTCAAGGCCGTCGACCCCGCCTTTATCGGGTTTCACCTCCTTGGCGGTTCGGAGATGTCGAGCAAGATGATCCCCAAGGCCTACCCGGAGGAGAAAGTGGGGCATTTCTGTCGCCGCGACGGTACCACCTTGGTCGTTGAATATTCCGACATGCCGAAGGAACTGCAGGAGGAGCGCGGCGAGGACGGGGAGCTGCGCTATCTTGCCGGCAGCATCGCCATTCATGTCCTTGACGTGCCCTTTGTCGACCGGCTCGGGGGGAAGGCCAGTTCCCACCGCCTCCCTTTTCACCGGGCGAACAAAAAGATCGCCACTGTCGACGCCGACGGGCGCCCGGTGAAGCCGGAGGAACCCAACGGGATCAAGTTCGAGCAGTTTGTCTTCGATGCCCTGCCGCAGGCGGCCCATCCGGTCATCATCGAAACGCGCCGGGAATCCGAATTCAGCCCGGTGAAAAACGCCGCGGGCCTCGATTCACCGGAAACCTGCCGACAGGACCAGTTACGGGAATGGGCGCGCTGGCTGCGGGAAGCGGGGGCCGAATTAACAGTTGATGAATCGGGCCTCCCGGAATTCAATTTTGAAATCAGTCCTCTCTTTGCGGATTCGCGCGAGGCCTTTGTGGAAAAATGGGCCTCCATGGACCCTCCCCCCGCCATTGCTGAAGGGACGGTCCTCGAGGGCAGCGAGCGATAGGAGCCAGACCATGGAAATTCTACCGAAGATCAGGGAAGCGGAGAGCGACGGGAAGCTCCTCGAAAGCAGTGCACGCAACCTCTCGGAATGGGTCGAGGGCGGGTTTCTTCCGGATTGGGCGCAAGCCAGTATCAAGGAGCTTGTCGAGGCCGGGCAGTGGGATGAACTGAATGACCGCTTTTACCAGCTGCTCGCCTTTGGCACCGGCGGCATGCGCAACCGCACCATCGGGCGTGTCGTTACGAAGGCCGAAAAGGGAACGCCCGGCCCGAAGGACACGCCGGAGCACGCGGCGGTGGGAACGGCCGTGCTGAACGACTTCAATGTCATCCGCGCCACCGTCGGCCTCTTCCGTTACAGCGAGGCGTATCTGGAAAACCACTACGGGTACCGCGAGAAGCCGCGGCTCGTCATCGCGCATGACGTCCGCCACTTTTCCCGGCACTTCTGCGAGCTGGCGGCCTCGGTCTGGAACCGCCTCGGGGGCACGGCTCTTATTTTCGACGGCCCGCGTTCCACGCCTCAGCTCAGCTTCACCGTCCGCCATTGCTGCGCCACGGCGGGGGTGGTTATCACGGCCAGCCACAATCCTTCCCATGACAATGGCTACAAGGTCTACTTTACGGACGGGGCTCAGGTCGTGTATCCGCACGCCGAAGGCATCATCAACGAGGTCTACAAAGTGAAGATGTCCGATACGCCGGCCTTGCTCGACATTGATCTCGACGGCGTCGTGACCCTTGGCAGAAGCGTCGACGACGCCTACATGGAGGCCTTGCAGGAAAACCTGCTCGCACCGGAAATCTTCGCGAAATCGCAACCGAAGATCGTTTTCAGCCCGATCCACGGGACCGGCGGCGTGACCGCCCCGGCCGCCCTGCAGCGCTACGGGCTCGTGGTGGACACGGTGAAAGAGCAAATGGAGCAGGATCCGCGCTTCCCGACCGTGGAATCCCCGAATCCGGAAAATTCCGAGGCCCTCGCCATGGCCATTTCGCAGGCGGAGGCAAGCGGGGCCGGCATCGTCATGGCCACCGATCCCGATGCCGACCGTATGGGCGTGGCCGTCCGTAACGCGGAGGGTCGTATGCAGCTGCTTTCCGGAAATATAATCGGTTCCCTGCTGGCCGCCTTCCGCATCGAACGTATGAAGGAGGCGGGCCTGCTGCCGCGCAACGGGAGCGACCGCGCCGCCCTCATCAAAACTTTTGTCACCACGCCCCTGCAGACCGCGATCGCGGAGAAGAACGGGCTCAAGGTGATCGATACCCTCACCGGCTTCAAGTGGATCGGGGAGAAGCTCCTCGGCTACGAAGAGGAGCTGCGCGAGGCCCTGCTCAAGAACGAGGGGATCGGCATCGACTATGCCGCCACGAACCCCGCCAGGCGCCGCGAGCTGCTTCTTCGCTACAGTACCTACTACGTCTTCGGCGGGGAGGAAAGCTACGGCTACCTCGCTTCCGACCAGGTGCGCGACAAGGACGCCAACGCGGCCGTGCTCATGTTCGCGGAAATGGCCGCCCATCTAGCGGCGGAAAACAAGTCCATCCTCGAGTATCTCGACGAGGTGTACCTGCGCTATGGATACTACCTCGAGGACACCATCAACATCTATTACGAGGGGGCGACGGGAGCCTCCCGCATCCGCGCCATCCTCGATTCCTATCGCAAGGAGGCCCCCTCTTCCGTGGGGGATTATGAGGTCGCGGACGTGCGCGACTTCGGGACCCAGACCCTGCACGACGCCGACGGCAAGGAGATCCCGAAGCAGGACTTCTTTTTCCTTGAACTCGACAACGGTTACCAGTACGCGGTCCGCGGGAGCGGGACCGAACCCAAGATCAAGTTCTATTTCTTCGCCCGCGAGGACGTCAGCGAGCCCGGCGAGCTGGAGCCTGCGAAGGAACGGGCCGCCGCGACGCTCGCGACGCTCAAGGAAGCCTTGGAAGCGGACGCGCGCAAACGGGCCGGGGAATGAGGGGCACAGAAGACACCGCCTACGCGATTCCCCTCTTCGCCCTGATCGACCGGAGCAAGGTGGACCTGCGGCAGGAGCTGCCGGAGAGCCTTGCCGAACAGCTTCGCCTCTGGCTGGTACAATCCTGCTCCATCCATTCCCTCCACGCACGCTTTGTGAAGGCCGAGGAAACCGCTTTCCTCGTCCTGCAGGGCGTGCCCGAGGACGATCTTCCCGCGCTCTTCGCGCTGGTCGATGTGCAGCGGTCGCAGCTTTTTCGCTACGAGCGCCCGGACGAGGCCACCGTCCGGCTCACCCCGCTGAATGTGAAAGTGGAGTAAGCAAAGGGGTCAGACCTTGGATTTTGGTATGGCAGGAGTAAGCAAAGGGGTCAGACCTTGGATTTTGGTATGGCAGGCCTGCCATACCAAAATCCAAGGTCTGACCCCTTACCCTTTTTTAATTCAGCCGCAGCAACTCCTGCGTTGGTGGCACATCCATGATGAGCTGGTTGGGATCGGGGCCGACGCCGATGTAGCGGAGGTTGGGCAGCTCGCCCGTGGAGGTGTCCGGATCCCCGAAGGCCACCTGCAGGGTGGCGCGGAGGACGCCGGCGACGTAGCGCTTGGCGTTGAGGGGGAGGTTGTCGAAGGTGCGCACGGTGGAGAGATCCTCTTCCCAGCCGGGGAATTGTCGATACACCGGCTGGAGGCGCTGGTGGGTATCGATGTCGCGCGGCACATGGTGGAGGAGGCGGCCGTCGGGATGACGGTAGGCGGTGCAGACGAGCAGCTCGCCGCCCGGTTGCCAGTCCCCGCCGTAGGACAGGGCGTCGAGCTTGTTGAGGACGAGATCGTCGCATCCGCCGTAGCGGATGGCGTCGCCTTTTTCGACGGCGTCGTACCAGCCGACCATGCGCTGGCGTCCGGTCGTCGTCCCGTACTCGAGCCGGGACAGGCGTTGCCCGAGGGGATGGTCTTCGGGGAAGCGGCTGAGAAAGACATGGGTGCCCACTTTGGTGTCATAGGCCTTGCAAACGCCGAGGACATGGGCGGGCTGGAGGGGCAGGCCGGTGCTCGGGAAAAACTCCGAGGGGAGGGTGTGCGACGCGGTCACGTTCGGGGGGAAACCGAACCGCTTATCGAGCCAGAAGGCCTGCCCGAATTCGCCGATGAGGTAACGCCCCTCGGCGAGAAGGTCGCGCAGGCGCTCCCGCAGGTCGCCAATGACGTCGCGGAGCTGGAGGCCCGCCTGCCAGTAGGTATCCGTCAGCGAGGCGAGGTCGACGCTGAAGGGCTTTTCGCCGCAAAAGCGGGTGAAGTCGAATTCGCTCTCGGGATAGATGCCGGCCTCGATCAGCTCGGCGTTTCCGCGCACTTCCGCGTCGGTGAGGGTCCGGAAAAATCCCGTGAATGCTTCCGGGGGGACCTTGCAGACGTGTTCGAGGGTGGCGAGGGCGCGCTCCATGCGGGCCTGGAAGCGCTTCGCGAAGGTCTCCCGGTCGAGCAGGAACTCATAGAAAAACATCGCGAACTGGGAGGTCTCGTCGGTGTAGGCAGGGGAGATGCCGCGCCCGGTGGAGCCGCGCTTTTCCTGATGGAGGGTGTGCACGCGGTAATGTTCCCAGCCGAGATCGAGGAGGCGGTGGGAGAGGTCGCTGACCATGCAGCGCAGATCGATGAGCAGGCGCTGCCGGAAGTCGTAGCCGTTGTGCTCGATGTAGGCGCCCTCCCAGAGAAACTTGAGGGGATCGGCGACCACGCCGCTGCCGATGCCGAGGCAGTGGACACTTTCCTCGGTGACCGCCGCGGGGTAGAGGTTCAGTTTCAGTCCCCCGCTGGTGTGGCCGGAATTGGCCCCGCCGTTGACCTTGATGACCGCGCCGACGGGATCGGGCTTGCCGGTGTTGATGCGGAGTTCGCGCACCAGCTCGGGAATGAGGCGTCCTTTGCCTTCATCCCCCATGCTGATGCCGGTATCCAGAAGAATGCGGCTCTTGAAGGGAGTCTTCGCCATGGCAAAACGCTCAAGCCAACACGCCGGTCGCGGCGAAGCAAGGCAGAATGGCAGCTTGTCTTTTCCGAAGCATGGTTCTTCCGTGCTCGGTAAGGTCATGCGCTGCTTTTACCATCCGGATTATTATCTGCCCTTACCGCCGGGACATCCGTTCCCCATGGCGAAGTTCCCGCAGGCGCGGTCGTTGCTCAATGGGAACCTCCTTGTCGGCGCGCCGGAACGACTCAAGCGGTGGCAGCTCGAGCAGGTGCATGAGGCCACGTATCTGGACGCGGTTTCCTTCGACCGGGAGGCGGGGACAGGAGGCCCCGGGCTGACGCGTCCGGAGCGCACCCGCCTTGGCCTGCCCGCCAATCCCCGCCTCCTTGAACGTTCGGCGCTCGAGGCGGCCGGGACGGTGGCGGCGACCCGCGCCGCTCTCGATGAGGGCATGGCCGCCAATCTCGCCGGAGGCACGCACCACGCCTTTCCGGCGCAGGGGCAGGGTTACTGTGTGCTGAATGATATCGCCATCGCGATTGCCGATTTACGGCGGGAGGAGCCCGATGCGCACATCCTGATCCTCGACACCGACGCCCATCAGGGAAACGGGAACCACGCCATTTTCGCCGACGATCCTTCCGTCTTCACCTACTCCCTCCATGTGGGGCGGAACTACCCGTCGCGTAAAGTACCGGGGGACCTCGATGTACCCCTCGAGCGTTATGTCACGGGGACGGTCTACCTTGAGCGCCTAGCGGAAACCCTGCCGCCGGTCTTTGCCGCCTCCGAGCCGGATCTCGTTTTTTGGATCAGCGGAGCGGACAATCACGAGGACGACCGCTTCGGACAGATGAGGCTGACGGACGGGGACATGGCCGGGCGCGACCGCTTTGTCCTTGCGCTGTGCTTTGATTTCGCGTGTCCCACCGTGGTTGTCTACGGCGGCGGCTACAATCGTACCCCGGGCCACACGGCGGCGCTGCATGCCCGGAGCATCGAAATCGCCGCCGCCTTCGCCCGTACGCCCGGTTGATCCAACGAGCCATGGAGGAAAAGAAAGAAAACGTGACCTCTTCCGCCGGACCCGCCGAATCGCCGCCTTCACGCGGTGGATTCCCGGAGTCGGCCCGGGGCGACGCGCGGCGGAACTACGCTCTCCACCTTTTCGAGGGAGGATTGTTCATGGGCGGGGTTTCCTTCGTCGCCGTCGATACCGTCCTGCCGAACATGGTTCATTCCTTCGGTGGAGCGGAATGGCTCATTTCCCTGACGCCGCTCCTGATGGCCGCGGGGGTGATGGGTCCGCAACTGTTCGCCGCCCACTGGATCGAGCGTCTTGAAAGGGTCCATACCTACACGGTCTGGACCGGCTTCTTCCAACGCTTTGCCTTTCTCGTCGCCTGTATGGTGATGTTCTTCTCCGGGATGGAATCCCCGATGCTGGCGGTCGCGGTGGCGATGGCTGCTCCCCTTGTTTCGGGATTTTTCGCGGGCATCGGGGCACCGGCATGGAAGGAACTGATCTCCCGTACGGTCCCTCCCGAGCGCCGGGCCTCCCTGCATGCGCTCCGGAACACCATCGGAGCCCTGATCAGCCTGCTCGCCGGCTGGGCGATCCATGAGATTCTGCAGCTGTTTCCCGGTGTCCGCGGCTACGCCATGCTGCACGGGATCACGTTCTGCTTCCTCATGTTGTCGTGGCTGTTGTTCACCCGGCTTCGGGAAATACCCCAACCGGACCGGATCAATCGCGACGGGGTGGGGATGCGGCAACGGTTCCGTCAGCTCCCGCATTTGCTGCGCAAGGATGCCCAGTTGCGCTTTCTTTCTATTGCCAGTCTCTGTGGGCCGACCATCTTCATCCTCGTGCCCTTCGCCGCCGTCTATGCAACGGAGGTCACGGGACGCGGGGAAAGTTTTGTCGGCCTCCTCGTCATCGCCAAGACGGTGGGCCTCTTTTTCGGAAACCTTGTCGGAGGCTATCTCGGAGACCAGCGCGGCGGACGGCTCCCGCTGCTTTTGTCGCGGGTGTCGCGGTTTTTCTTTTGCCTCGGAATCCCCTTCGCCAGCACCGAACCCGTTCTGCTCGGTCTCTTTTTCGTCTATGGAATGTCCTTCACCCTGAACATGGTCGGCAATCAGGTGCTCGCGTTGGAAATCAGCCCCGACGGGCGGCGGCCCACCTACCTTGGTATCATCTCCATGGCGACCTTCGCGGGGATTCTGTTCGCGCCCACCCTGAGCAGCGGGATCCGTATGCTGTCCGGCGAAATCTGGCCGCTCGCCCTTGCCTCGGCCATCGGAACCGTGGTCAGCGGCGCGGCCATTTACCGGATGACCGAACCGCGTGTGCGGTATCCCTCCGGCTACACGGGCTAAAAAGTCATGTAGAGCCAGGCACCGGCTCACCGGCTCAGATGGCGTTATCCTTGAGGAGAGCTCCGCTAGGAAGGCGGAGAGAGGGGCTTGGGGTTCGCATTCATCCCATCCTCCAACGCGGAGATGCCTTTTCCCGCCAGGAATCAGTTTACATCTGCAGGCTTGATGCCGGATCGGTTCGGAGAAGGGCGAGGACGGAGGGGAGGAGGCGGGGATGGCAGGCGACGAGGCTTTGGGCGGCGTCGGGGGGGCGCCCGTACCAGTCGGCGACGGCGGCGCCAGCGCCGCGGAGGACGGGGAGGAGGGCGGCGAGGTCCCAGAGCTTGAGGACGGGATCGGTCATGATGGCGGGGACGCCGGAGGCGACGAGGGTATAGCCGAAGCAATCGCCCCATGTGCGGCAGGGACCGGTGGCGTCGAGGAGGGCCTGCCAGCCGGAGGGATCATGGTGCCGGGGCGGTTCCTTTGGATCGGTGGTGAGGAGGGTGCAGCGGTGAAGCGGCGGGGCTTCGGCGGGCAGCTGTAGGGAGCGTTCATTCCACCATGCGGAGGTGTTGTTGCCGATGAAGAGCCGCTGCAGGGCGGGCAGGTGGATGGCGCTCCAGAGGGGGGTTTCCTTTTCCCGCAGGCAGATGAGGGTGCCGAAGAGGGGGCAACCGGCGACGAAGGAGCGGGTCCCGTCGATGGGATCGAGCACCCATGTGAAGCGGGCGTCCGGATGGAGGTCGGGAAATTCCTCCCCGACAATCCCGTGGTCGGGGAAGCGCCGCCGGATGCGCGTGCGGAGGATTTCCTCGGCCTCGCGGTCGGCGGCGGTGACGGGGGAGTCGTCGTCCTTCCACTCGACCCCGAGGCCGGGATCCTGGAAGCGGGGCAGAATGGCTGCCGCGCTGGCCTCGGCGAGTTCCCCGAGGAAGCGGCGCATCGTTTCGTCGTTGAATTCCATGACGATCAGGCGATGGGGAGGTGCTCCGCGACGAGTTGGTTCAGCCGTTGCAGCGTTTCGCGGGCGAGGTCCGGGTCCTCGGCCTCGGCAAGGAGGCGGATCTTCGGCTCGGTTCCGGAGTAGCGGAGCAGAACGCGCCCGCGCTCTCCGAGCCGGGACTCCAGCTGCCCGAGGGCTTCCGGCAGGCCCGGAACGCTGGCGAGGTCGGGCTTTGCGCGCACGGGAAGGTTCTGTTTTTCCTGCGGAAAAGGCCGGAAGACGGAGGTCAGCTCGTCCAGCGCCTTCCCGGTGCGGATGCATTCTTCGAGGACGAGAAGGGCGGCGAGAAGCCCATCGCCGGTGGGAAGAAAGGGGAGGGCGATGAAGTGACCGCTGGATTCGCCCCCGA
>JAAAOD010000178.1 GCA_009908535.1 Verrucomicrobiota bacterium | reverse complement strand
TTCTCCCCGCCGGGCATTTCCTTGTCCTTGGTCTCGGAATGGTCGCGCTGATTCTCGGACGGAAGCGGCCGGGCTATAAAGCCCTTCCCCTTCTTACCGGGCTGTTCCTTCCGGTCATCCTCGCCCTTGCCGCCGTGGCGGCGCTCTTTGCCTCCGGTTCGGTATGGCCGTCCTTTCGGGTCATGTACCTGATGCCGCTGGTCCTGACCGGCTCCCTCGCCCTTGCCTTTCTGACGGGCAAGCATTGGCCCTTCCTTCGCCGGGCCGCTTTTGTGCTCGCCCTGTTCACCGGTCTCGCCTCCTTTCCCCATGCCCGGCAGAACGCGGGCGATCTCGTCGCCCTTTATCGCAAGGACGTGCGCGTCCTTCAAGAGCTGCAGGCCTTCGCGAACCAACACGGCACCGACCGCGTCCTCATCATGGACTGGCAGCGATCGCGCCCGTGGCAGTGGTACCCGAATCCCTACCAGCTGGCATCGCACTACGGCGACAACGTCCGCTCCATCCTGCAGACGGAATGGTCCAACTACCGCGTGATCTGGTACTACACGGACCTGCAGCACGTTCCCCACGAACAGTGGGAACCCTTACGCGAGAAATACGCCGACCTCGCGCGTAACCTGCCGCACGACCAGCCGTTCCGCTTTCACTACGTCGAGGAGGAGGATTTCGTCCTCTTCGTGCCGCGGTAACCTTACCTGCGGCGCCGGAAACAAAGCAGCCCGAGAGCCACGCCCCCGAGGAGTAAACCCGTCGTCGCCGGCTCGGGAACGGCGGTGAGGGGCGAAAGGGCCGTTGCCGTACTTCCATCCACTAAAAAGGCATTTCCCGCAAACGACAATCCGTCCAGTAATGGATTCATGGAAGGGGACGTGCCCAAGTTGCCTCCCGTTGTTGCTTTGAATGTTACCGTATCCCCCGCGTTAACAACAAAAGCGTCGAAAGTGATATACCCGTCATTAGCCGTCAAATCACCGGTACTGAAGGTGGCCGTGATGTTATCGGCGAGAAAAGTATTTACCGTGCTGACGGCCGGGGTGCCCCCGTTTAAGGAGTACGACAAATTGTCTATTTGAACCGAATCAAACGACCCGTCCGAGCCAACCCACTCATCGAAAGCAATTCCACGCAGGCTGCCTGAGGAAGTCACGGAAAAGGTGACATCCTGAGTGACTTCTATGGAGGCCCCGCCCAAAGTGGAAAAGTCCCCCACGACGTTGATGATGGCAAAGGCGGAAGATCCCGCAAAGAAAGGTAATAGGGCGAGGAGTCGGGTGGATTGGTAAGTCATAAGACGCGAGGAGAGGGAATAATACGAACCTTGATAGATTCAATAAAATCGGAGAATGGCCCCGTCAAGCCAAGCTTCCATTCTCGGCCCGAAAGCGCTTCCGCAGGGCTTCGTTATTGGCCGTTCCCTGTTTCCGGATAGTGGGCGGGGCCTGAATGCGATCCTCCGGAACGGGGGGAAGGTCGAGGGTTTCAAGCAATGCGCGAAAGGCCTCGCGCTGGTGCGGAGCGAAGTCTTCGTAGGTGACAAGGCGGGGTTCCAGCTCCTCTTCAGCAAAAAACGCCTCCCATGCGGCCTCCTCCGCGCGGATCCGTTGCAGGCAGCGGGCAATGTCCGCCCCGGAATAGGGTACATCCTCCTGGTCCCCGGCCTCGCTGCGCCACTTGTCAGTCTTTTCCGCCTTGTAGAGGGAGACCGCCTGCGCGACCTTGTCCCGCCGCCGCACCCAGACGCATTCCGGATCGCGGAGGAAGGAAAGCGGGGAGGCCCCCTCCTGTCCGCGGAAGGCGGCAAAAACCGGCCACATCATTTTCAGGCTGACGCGCCCGTCGTCGGCGGCCTTTTCGCGCCGCAGGGCCTCGAGGAGGGGACCGAGGCGCGTTTCCCCCGGGACCCCGAGGTGGGCGGCGTCGCCCTCGACGGTCCCGAAGGCGAACCATTCGCCGGTCCAACCGTAGAGGTAACTGCGCAGAAACCACTGGCACAGCAGCTCGCTACCGGAGCGGGGCGTGGCGGCGATGAAAAGATCCCGGGGCATGAGGCGAAGATGGGAAAATCCGGCGGCGGAGAGCAAGGCGGAACATGGGGGAGCCTGGCGGATTGACAGGGTTGCAAAAGGAAGAACGCTCCTCCTTTTTGGAACACGGCAATGCGGCGCGATGCGAAAGACAACTGGCTCCTTGTCACCTTCTGGGCGGTGATCGCGATCAAGCTCTTCCTCGTCGCGGACCAGGAGATCTACGGCCGGCCCTTCGATGATCTCGGCTACGCGCGCTCGGTCATTGATCACTACTACGGGACAAATCCGAACCTCAACTGGCAGTTCATCCGGCCGCTCGGATTCCCCGTTTTTGGAGCGCTCTGCATGGAGACGGGGATTCCCTACCGCATCTGCATCGAACTTTTCTTTCTCGGGGCGGCGGTCTTTTTCTGTCTCTCGCTGCGCAAACTGACCACCAGCCGCCTGCTGGCCTTCCTCGCCATGGTTGCCCTCGCCTTTCACCCGTGGGTGCTGACCGGGTTCAACCAGTTCATGACGGAGCCGTATTTCCTCGGCCTGCTCCTTTTTTTCACCGGCATCCTGCTACGGCTGCTCGCACGGACGGAATGGCGCCTCCGCGATCCCCTGCTATGGTCGGCGGGACTGCTCCTGGCGGTGCTGATGCTGACCCGACGGGAAGGACCGTTCCTTTACGGGCTGCTGGCGACCGCTTTCGTCCTGCGCTTTCTTTATCTGCGCTTCGGCAACCGGCTTTCCTGGAAGGCGAGCGCTTGGCCGATGCTCTACATTCTGGTTCCGGTGCTGTTCTTCAAGGCCCTGATGCTGGGCGTCAGCGGGATCAATTACCTGAAGTGGGGCATCTTCGCGACCAACGAGCAGGAGGCACCGGGGTTTTCGCAGTTGTTGAACACCCTTTACCGGATCGATACGCCGGATCCGTCCCTGTGGGCACCGGTGACGCGGAAGACCCTCGAGATGGCAATGGAGGAAAGTCCGCGCTTCGCCGAATTGCGCCAGCCGATGTTCAACCGGAACAATCCCCACCTCCACCACGGCGAGGCGACGACCGGGCGCAAAGGCGAGCTGGGAGCATGGATGTGGTGGCGCTTGTACGCCTCCCTCGCCGCGACCGGAATTTACCAGTCTCCGGAAGTGGCCGACAAGTGGATGCGCGCGACGGCGGGGGAACTGGACGAGGCCCTTGAGGAGGGCCGCCTCCCCGAGCGCGGCTTCTCCACCCCCTTTCCCATCGACCCGAACATCGGAATATGGCTGCCGGAATTGCCGGGGCGCACCCTCGACGCCCTCGCCCGGCTCTTCAAGGGCCATCGCCCGCAGGATTTCATTCGCCAGGAAGGCGGCATCACCGCGGTCACGCGCCCGGTTTTCAACGAGGCCGCCAACCGGCGCGCCTCTCTCCTCACCGGCCACATGGTCGACATTCGCGGCTATGCTTTCTGTTCCGACGGCGCGCTCGACTTCATCGCCCTCGAAAGCGAGGACGGCACCGTGCTGGCTTCCACCTCGCCGGAGGGCGTCGTTTACTGGAAAGAGGACATCATGCGGGACCTGACCGGCGACGATGAGATGTTTCCCATCGCCTACCGCCTGAGGCATCTTCCGCAAGGCGGTCAGGCGCTGTTTCTCAGCTTCTGGGAGGACGGCGAGCGGCTGCACCGGCACCCGCTGGACCGGGAGAAGGTTCCCTACCGCAAGATCACCGAGCCGCAGGACGGACACCCGGCGGTCGACTTTTCCATCGATGACTATCATCATCCGCTGCGGGACGGAAAGGATGGCATGCGGGCGATGCTCGAAGGCTGGGCATTCTGCAGTGACGGAGTCATTACACACGTCTCTCTTCGCAACGCCAAGGAGCAGCTGCTGAAGGTGGAGGAATTCACCATCGACTGGGGCGAGGACATGCGGGACTTTTTCGCGAACCACGTCGGCCATGCGCCGGATTC
The DNA here is from genome assembly GCA_009908535.1 of Verrucomicrobiota bacterium. Lineage (GTDB taxonomy): Bacteria > Verrucomicrobiota > Verrucomicrobiia > Opitutales > Oceanipulchritudinaceae > Oceanipulchritudo. The sequence continues at coordinate 3,718 of JAAAOD010000178.1, read as the reverse complement.
GCCCCTCGGCTTCCACATCGAGACACCGGTGGTGGATCTTTCCCCGGTCATCGTGCAGTTCTGGCGGGAACAGCAACTGATCCACGAAATGCCGCTGCGCACCTTCGCCGATGGCTACTACGGCACGGTGGAGAAAACGGCTTCGGGGATTCCCCTCACCATCGGGATCGCGAAACAGCAGATCCCGACGGACGTCTTTCCGCCGGCGACCTTCCGGGAAGGGGTGCGGCTGGCGCTCATCCGCGGCTATTATCCGTACCTGATCCTGCTGGGGCTGCTGCTGGTCGGCGGCCTTCTCGCCCGGCAAATGGTGCGGCAACAACCAATGGCGCCCCCTCCCCCGCTCCCCCTGGCGGGCGCGCTCCTGCTTTTGCTCGCTCTTCTGCTGGGACGCGGGCTTTTCTATGGACTCGTGGAGGCGGCGGTCGTCCCCGACCAGAGCCGCTACATGGATTGCGCCGCTCCCTTCGCCGGGGTCGTCATCGCCGTTGGTTTCGCCGCCGTTCTGCTGATGGGCGGAATTTACCTTTTGCCGCGATTCCTTGCCCGTTCCGGCCCATCCCGGCAGCCTATGGAAAGCTCATGACAGCGGAAATAATCAGCATGGATCCCCTGTCCGGATTGGGCCCGGCCTTCGCCGGGAAGCGGGTGTTCCTGACCGGCCACACCGGTTTCAAAGGGGCCTGGCTTGCGGAATGGCTGCTCGCGCTGGGGGCGGAGGTCCACGGATACGCGCTGCCGCCGGAGGAGGGCGCCCTTTTCCAGCTGCTGGGATTGGAGGACCGCATGGCGTCGCGATATGCCGACCTGCGCGATCCGGGGGCGCTGCGGCGGGCGCTGGCGGCGGCGAAACCGGATTTCGTCTTCCACCTTGCCGCGCAACCGATCGTCCTCGACAGCTACGAGGATCCCGCCGCCACCTTCGCCATCAACGTCACCGGAACGATCCACCTGCTGGAAGCGCTGCGCGAAATCGATCATCCCTGCGCGGCGGTCTTGGTCTCCTCCGACAAATGCTACCGGAACGACGGCCGGGGCCGCCCCTTCCGCGAAACCGATCCCCTCGGCGGGGAGGATCCGTATTCCGCCAGCAAAGCGGCCATGGAAATCGCCGTGCATTCCTGGCGCGTTTCCTTTTTCCGCGACCATCCGGTCCGCCTCGCCACGGCGCGGGCGGGCAATGTCATCGGCGGGGGCGATTTCGCCGTCCACCGCATTGTGCCCGACTGCGTACGGGCCCTGCGGACGAATCAACCGATTGAAGTGCGCAACCCCGGCCACACCCGGCCATGGCAGCATGTCCTCGAACCCCTTGGCGGCTACCTGATCCTCGCCGCGGCCCTCGCGGCTGGTTGGCAGGATCCGGACGACCTCTACGCCTTCAACTTCGGTCCCGCCGATGAGAACAAGCGCCGCGTCGGCGACCTTGTCGACGCCATCCTCGCCGCATGGCCGGGCGAATGGAGGCGAGGACAGCCAGCATCGATCCAAAAGGAGGCCCGGCTGCTCGATTTGTCCATCGAACGGGCGCAGGCGCTTCTGCGCTGGCACCCGCGCTGGAATTTCCCCGAAACGGTGGCCCGTACAGTGCAGTGGTATCGTGCCGTGCTGGAAAATCCGCCGATCGCACGTGAACAAACCCTTGCCGATCTGACCGCCTACACCGAGGCTGCCCGCGAATGACTTTCCCTTCCCTTCAGCCAGGTGATCTTATCGAATGCCCGAAAGCCTTTCCGGAAGCAGGCGGTTGGGCCGTTGTTCTCGAGGTGGCCAGCGACCACCTTGAAGCCGCCACGGCCGTCGAAGCCGGAGAGGACGGTCGCGACGCCCTCGCCTTTCACAGCGAATCCGGCCGAAAGCTGCGGCTCGATCCGGCCAATTGCCACAAGGTCTTCCTTGAGGATGACGAGATTTCCGTCATCGACCGCGTGGATGCGGCGGCCCTGCTGGACCTGCGCAGGGAAATCGCCCTCCATTGGAGCCGGCGCTTCGCGGTCAGGGCGCATTCCGGCAAACCGACCTGGATCGGGGCGGAGGACGACAAGGCCTTCCGTCCCGGGGAAGATCCGGTCCCCTACGCCGGGCGGGTCTACAATGACCGCGAAATCGAACGCGCCGTCGGCAGCACCCTCGATTTCTGGCTCACCCTTGGTTCCGAGGGAGAGGCTCTGCAGAAGGAACTGGCCGCCTTTCTCGGCGTGCGTTCCACGGTTCTCACGAACAGCGGTTCCTCGGCCAATCTCCTCGCCCTGAGCGCTCTCACCAGCCCGAAACTCCCGCGCGACCAACGCTTGCAGCCCGGTGACGAAGTCATCACCTGCGCGGCGGGCTTTCCCACCACGGTGGCGCCCATCCTGCAGAACGGCCTCGTCCCGGTCTTTCTCGACAACGATCCTGTCACGCTCAACCCGCGCCTTGAACAACTGGAGGAAGCGATCAAGCCCGGTAAAACGAAGGCGGTCATCTTCGCCCACGCCATGGGCAATCCCTTTGACCTCTCCGCCGTCCTGCCCTTCTGCCGCAAGCACGGGCTCTGGCTGATCGAGGACAATTGCGACGCCCTCGGCAGCCGTTACCGCTTTATCGATGAAGAAGGCGACGCACGGGAGGCCCTGACCGGCACCTTCGGCGACCTCTCCTCGCAATCCTTTTATCCGCCGCATCACCTCACCATGGGTGAAGGCGGCGCCGTCAACATTGTCCGCAAGGCGAGCCTGAAGAAGCTCGTGGAAAGCTTCCGCGACTGGGGGCGGGACTGCTGGTGCCCAAGCGGCAGGGACAACACCTGCAACAACCGCTTCGGCTGGCAACTGGGGGAGCTGCCCAAGGGCTACGACCACAAGTACATCTACAGCCATTTCGGGTATAATCTGAAGCCCCTCGATCCGCAGGCGGCTATCGGCAGGGTCCAGCTCGAGCGGCTGCCGACCTTCATCGAGGCGCGCAAGGCGAACTGGCACCATCTTCGCAAAGGGCTGGACGGGCTCAGGGAGTTCTTCGCCTTCTGCCTGCCGAGCCATGCCTCGGAATGGTCGGCTGAAGAGGGTTTCGTCTGGCCGGCCTCCGAACACCGCCGCAGCGACCCCAGCTGGTTCGGCTTTCTCATGCTGATCCGGGAGGACGCGCCCTTCAGCCGCCCCGAGCTGGCGCGCTTCCTCGATGAGGCGAAAATCGGTCATCGGGCCTTTTTCGGGGGCAACCTCGTCCGCCAGCCGGCCTTCGTGCATTGGCAACGGCAGTTTCCGGACGCCTTCCGCGTCGTCGGGGAGCTGCCCGGTGCCGACGCCATCCTGCAACGCGCCCTTTTCGTCGGGGTTTATCCGGGCCTTACCCGGGCCATGCTCGACTACGTCATCGAACAACTCCACGCTTTCTGCCGACAGGTCGCGGCCCGAAGCAGCTCCAAGGAATCATGAAAGTCGTCATTTTATGCGGCGGGAAGGGTACCCGCCTGCGCGAGGAAACCGAATACCGCCCCAAGCCCATGGTCGCCATCGGGGAACGCCCCATGCTCTGGCATATCATGAAGTACTACGCGCGCTTCGGCCACACGGAATTTGTCCTCTGCCTCGGCTACAAGGGGGAAATGATCAAGGACTACTTCAAGAACTACCTCTGGAACACCTGCGATGTAACCCTGAAGCTGGGCAAGGCGCCGGATGTGCGCTATCACAATTCCCATGCCGAGGAGGACTGGACGGTGACCCTTGCCGAGACC
>JAAAOD010000085.1 GCA_009908535.1 Verrucomicrobiota bacterium | reverse complement strand
GACCGCCCGTTTCCTTTTTATGCCCAGGTGGTGGAATTGGCAGACACGCTGGATTTAGGATCCAGTGCCGCAAGGCGTGCGGGTTCGAGTCCCGCCCTGGGTACTTTAAAACCGATGGTGCCGGGAGATCCACGGCGGGATTAATGATTGGCTGTACCCAGAATAAAGGCCATTGCAGCCTACCACTTCCATCTGATTGCGACAACGCCCTATCCGCATCTTAAAAAATTATGAATAAGCGGCAAAAAGCGGGAAATGAATTTGACACGGTAAATGACTGTTGAATCACTCGCCGTGGCAGCAAAACGCATAAGATTATAAAAATGAAAAAGACAATTATACGCCTTCTTGCGGCAGGAATTCCTGCTTTTTTTACATCGTCGGTTGCGCAAGCGCAAGTGCAGACAGAACTCGTCGTCGATTTCCCCGCCATCGCGGTGGTCAACTACTTCTCTGAAGTCACAGTGACCCTCGACGCGGCGGCGGTGACCGGTGCCTTCTTCGATACCTACAATGACACCGGTGATGGCGTCTTCGAAAGCGCGGGGGGCAGCACCTCGATCAACGCGTCCTTTGCCGCCGGGGAATTCACCGGGGATGCCAACCTGACCGTTTCCTCCGTCAGCGGGCTGGGATCGTACGATCTCGTTCTGCAGAACGTCTGGGCGGTCCGCTCCACGGGTGCCGGTACCCTCGCGGCCTCTGTCGACGGCGGATCGGTGACGCTTACCGGGGAAAACGGTGGAACGATCGATGTGACAGGGGCCACGGCCTCCCAAGGGACCTTTCCCGCGACCGGCTTTGCCGCTGCCAACGCGGTCATCGGCGGCGTCACCCTGACGCTTGATCTCAGCGATGCCACCGGCTCCGGTAACTACAGCAATGGCGGGACGCCCGCTTATGAAGTAACGGTGGAATTGAACTAAGTAAACCGGATAATTCCACTCAATGAAATTTGCAGGAAACCGGTAGGTTTCCTGCATTTTTAATTCAGTGTTCTATCTGTTGAATCTTCATCAGTGCGCTTACATAAGCGATTGCATTATCTTTTTCTGGCCACCCTGTCATTGAGCCTGATGGTACCGTGCCTTTATTGCGGCGAGGTTTCGGTACAGTTGGTGGATTTCCATGGGCGGAAGGCGTCGCCCTCGGTACGGGTGGATCCCGTCGATCTGCTACGCAAGCTTGAGGAAGCCTCCGGTGAAAGGGGAAGACGCTCGGCCAGGGGGCGGGTGCATGCCGAGGGACGGCGGCTCGTCTTTACCCCGACGACGGAGGTTATCGCAGGGCCCGCTTTCCCGGAATTTATCGAGCAGCGGCTTCCCTTCTTCTGGCAAGTGACTTTGGATCCAGGGGTGGCAATCGAGGAAGTGGACTTTGAGGCATTCTGGAACCCCGCCACGGCCAAGGCCAACCCCGGAGCGGTCCGCCCTTTGATTCTCCTTGGCCGACCATTTCTGGTCGAGCGGAACGAGGCGGCCTCGGTATGGCAGGGGAGGGTTCGCCTGCGCATCCCCCTCGAAGCATTCAGCTTGGAACGCCTGCACGGACATATTGAGATCTGGGCCTACGCGGGGCAATCCGGATAACGGGAGAGAAAACGCATGCCATCATCTTTCATGCATCGCGTACTGACCTTTGCGGCGGTGGCTCTGCCAATGCTGCCAATGCCCGGGCAAGCAATGAAGAGTCCGGGCAGTATTGCGATCAGCCCCCAATACCATCGCATTTCCCTTGATGAATCCGGTAAGGCTTACGCCTATCAACTGGTCAATTACGGGGCGGAGAAGGTGGAATTGGAAGTGTCGTCCATGCATTGGACGATGAATGAGAACAACCGCATGGTCCCGGTTGGGGAGGATTCCGAGGAAATCGCCATTGATCAATGGATGGTCGTGAATCCGGTAGAACTGGAGATCCCCCCGGGGGAGACCCGTGTCGTCCGCTTTTCCTTTTTTCCTCCGGAACCGCTGCCGCCGGGAGAGTACCGCTCCGCGATGGTGTTTTCGCAGAAATTACCGGCAGCGGATGCGCTTCCTTCCGGTGAGGGGCTTGTTTTGCGGACGCGCCTGACCCTCAAAAGCGCCATTTATGCCACCGTCGGGGAGGTGATCCGCAGGGGCGAGCTGAAAGAGGTTGTTGTAACAACCGAGGAGCTCCGCCTGCGCATCCGCAACACCGGAACAGCGCATGTTCGGCCGCGGGGCGAGTTCATCATCCGCAAACAGCGAGGGTCCCCATTGCAGCAAGGGCCGCTGGTCGGGAAACCCGTCCTTCCCGGCCAGGAGAGGTGGATTTCCATCGACCACGGCGAATTGTCTCCGGGAACCTACCTCCTTACGCTTGCGGGACGTCTCGGTGACCGGGACCTTGAATGGCAAAGTTCCTTTGAGCTGAAGGCACCGTAGGATTACGGAATGCGGCGGGTAGCGGCGACATGAGATCTTTCTTCCCCCGGGGATATTGGATCCTGCTTTGGTTGGTGTTGCTGAACGGTCCGGCGATTGTCCTTCACGCTGAGGGCCCCGGGGAGATTGAACTGTACGGTGTGACCGTCAATGGCCGGGATGAAGGGCGGGGACTTCTGGTTTGGCGGCAAGGCCCGGAGGACCTGCGGATCCCCCTGCATTCCTTTGCCGATCTGATCGGCGTGGAACTGAAGGAAAGGACGGAGTCCTATGTTTTTCAAACCCCGCTCGGGGACATCGCTCTGGCCGAGGCGGCCTTAACGCGACGCGGCCAGACCCTGTATGTGCCGGTGCACCTTCTGGAGGAAAAGCTGGCCTTCCAGTTGCGCGCGGATCGCCAGGCCTATGCCCTGTACCTTGATTTGCTCTGGGATCCGCGTCCCGCTGAAGGGACGAGCAGGGAAAATCCGATCCAACCGGAAATCAGGCCCGCCGCCTTCGGGCTTTCCCGCCTACGGGGGGAGGTTCGCCTGCGCAGCCGACCCGGGGACTCCTATGGAACAACGGGGTTCATGGAAGCCTTCGGGCGCGCCGGTCCGGGTACCTGGCAGATCCGCCTCCACCGCGATGAATCGGGTCGCTACTGGGCGCGGGACTATTTCTGGAAACTCAGGCGGGAGCGCACGGCCCTGCTTGTGGGGAACCAGTTTGTCAACCCGCACCGCCTCCTTTCCGGGTTTCCCCTGACAGGAGGCCAACTGGCCTGGAGCACACATCCGGAACAGGCCTTCTCCATGCGGGGGCAGGACCGGTTGATCAACGACCGCTTTTCCCCGATACGGACCATTCGAGGAAACGGGCCGGGCGGCGGCACCGTCGAATTGCGGATCAACGGGAAGGTGGTCGATCGCAAGCGCATCCCCCTCGACGGACGCTTTGAATTTCCGGAGTTCGAGGTTCCAACGGACTATAACAACATCGAGGCCGTCCTGTATAACCCGTTTTCCCCCGGAAGCCCTGTGGAAATCCTGAATTTTGACGGCTATTCCTCCGGCGGTCTGATGCCCCCCTCGGGCGTCCTCGCCTACGGAGGAATCGGCCTCGAGGGCAATCCCTTTCGCCGGGTGGACACCACGGAAAGTGAAGCCGGCTTTTTTCTTGGCCGGGTGGGGGCCACCGATTTCCTGACTCTCGAACTCGCGGCCAGTTCCTACAGCGAAGGGAATCCGGTCCTGTTGGGATCGACCCTGCAGCTGGGGCCGATTGGCGTCCTCGAGGGCGCCTATGCAACCGACGCCGGAAAAGAGGCGTATTTGCTGGACTTCCGGGGATCCTTCGAGGCGCTGACGTGGCGGGCGCGTTCCCTTCGGCGCCCGCCCGGGTTTGAGGGGGCCCGCTTCCGGCGTACGGAGGATCACTACGGCGAACTTGCCTACGCCCTGAATCACCGGATGGAGGTATCCATGATCGGGCGTACATACCGCGAGCCGGGAAGGGAGGTCAGCTTTATTCTGCCCGCCACCCGTCTCCGCTTGCGGGAGGGCATGACCCTCCGCAGTCGGCCGGACATTGACGGGGATTATGTCCATTCCCTCAGCTGGAGGATCAACCCGCAAAACCGGCTGTTCCTTCGTCGGGATTCCCTGACCACGCAGGCCACCTACAACCACGACTGGTCGCGGCGGTGGCGAACCTCCGTATCCGTTTCTCATGACGAAATTCTCGACCGGACCCTTGTCGACATCTGGCAGGACTGGCGTTCGATGGATCCCTATGGCTGGTTTGTGCGGGCCGGGTTGAGTGCGAATGAGGAGAATCTCGGATGGCGCCTGCAAAGCGGACGGGAACTGCTGCCCGGGCTTCGCTTTTTCGTGGAGGGCGGACGCTCTCCGGACCGCGCCTTTTCCCGCGGACGCGAAACTTATCTTGAGGTCGCCCTTTCCTGGGATCTTGGTTACACCGGTAGCGGTTTTACCCGTGGTGGCACTTTCCGGGCAGCCTCGGGAAGCGTCGGTGGGAGCCTCCGCGGCATTCCTCCGGGTTATGATGTCGGCGAGGTCGGGATCCGACTGAACGGGTATCGGAGAGGCGTTACCGACCGCGACGGGCGATTTCATGTTTCCAGTGTTCGACCGGGAATCTATAAGGTGGAAATCGACCGCGAGAATCTACCGGTGGCGATTTCGCTCGAAAAAGATCGCTTCTGGGTGGAGGTGGCGGAAGGTGCGGTGACCCCGGTCGTGTTCGAGGTGCAGCTTGCTTTCGGCATTTCCGGTCGAATCGGGCCCGAACGGATGACCGCGGAGGCTCCCTTGCGCGTCCGGGCAAGGGACGCTCAAGGAGATGTGGCCGGGGTGGTGCCCGTCCATGCGAACGGAATCTGGCGGCTGGGGGGAGTTGAGCCGGGAACCTACAATTTACAGCTGCTGGACCGGCGCGGTGAGGTGCTTTCGGAACGGTTTGTCACGGTGCAGAATGCCCATCTTTTCAATATCCTCTTCCATTAAGCCCCTCGGACCAGGTCGACGTCCTACTGCTTCGATTCAGGAGTGCCTTATCCGGGTGAGGCTGAAGGGAGTTACCCACGAAACGGAAACTGGAAACGGACGCGGAACGGGAAAGGTTGTCGGGCTGGTTAAAGTTCAAAACAATATGTCGATTCGTAGAATTGATGGTCGGCCCTATCAGTCAGGCTAGTTGTCCGCTCTGCTAAAATGGGATTCTACAGTTGGAGGCAATGGTCTGGTACCCTGCCAATGGCTGGGGGACTGGGGAATGGAGGGGTTTTCCACCAAACGCTTCGCGCAGCCCCCTCAGGCAATGGCACAAGCAAGGGCCTTAAAACCGGTAACGCAGGGAGAGGGTGTAGGCGCGGCCGGGTTCGTTGACGACGGTGAAGCTGGCGAAGGGATTGCGCACGCGGGCGTTGTGCACGGCGTAGGTTTCGTCGAAAAGGTTCGTGACGGAAAAGAGCACTTCGGCCGTTTCCGTCAGTTGCAGGGATCCCCGTAAATCGAAGACGCTGTAGCTGCCGAGGGAAAGTTCGTTGAGGTCGGGATCGATCCGGTCCTGGGAATCGGCGAAGCGGCCCTCGAGGAGCAACGTGAGGCGATCCCGCGTTACACGCAGGGCGAGCCGTCCATTGAGGGGGGGAACCTCCGCGAAGCGGTCGTTGGAGGCGTTCGGCGGTCGGCTTTCCTTGCGGCCTTCCTGGACCGAAAGGCCTGCCTCGAGGGAAACCATCGCATGCAAGCGGAGGGAACCGCCTGCCTCGAGTCCGTAACGCCGGGCGTCGATGTTGAACCAGGTCTGGGTTGGCTTCGCAAGGCGGGGCTCGTCGTCCGGCAACAGGCGACCGGGATAAACCGCGTCGCTCAACCAGCTGTGCCATGCCCGCAGGCGCAGCGAGAAGGCGGAGGTCCGCCACGCAGCACCGGCGGACCATTCGGTGTTGCGGGCGGGTCGCAACCGCGGATTGCCCAGCCAGTTGGGCATGCTGCCAGGCCGTCGCAGCTGCATGTAGCGTTCCTGTCCGCTCGGTACGCGGGCAATGCTGCCGATCCCGGTATGGAGAAAAAGCCGCTCATTCCAGGATCGTTGCAGAAAGACCATCGCACTGCATTCCGTATCTTCTTCCGTAAAGGGGCCTCCCCGTTGCGAGTTCAGAAAATCCGTCGAGCCCTCCGCCTCGGTCCGGAACCGGTCAAGCCGCAGACCAGCCAGGAGCCGGAGATCCGTGGCGAGGTCGATGCTGGACTGTATCCAGGCTCCCACGACGCGTACGCGGGTGGAGGGGATCATGTTGTTGGTGATTTCCGCTGCCGGTCCGGCATCGGGTCCGCCCGCGCCAAGGCGGTTATCGATGTTCCAGCGGCGCAAGGTGGCCTCGGTCCCGTATTCGAACCGGATATCGCCGAGACGGTTCTGGGCTTCCGTCGTCAACCCGCTCGTGGAGCTGGTCCCGAGGCTTTCCATGAACCAGCCACGCTCGAGCACGTACACCGGACGCGGCATGCCCATCGGGTTTTTCCGCGAGCTGACCCGGTGGCGGTCGCGCATGTCGTGATCGGTCCAGTTGTGGTACAGGTCGATGACCAGTTCGTCGCCGAGGGGCGTCGTTCCCGCCCGGTAGCGGAGGCCCATTTCCCGCGCACGCGTGGAATCCGAATCCATGCGCAGTCCGGGATAAAGAACATCCTCATCCTCCCGGAAGCGGAAGGAGCCGGTCAGGGCATGGTTCTCCTTTGGTTCGTATCCAAGCTTGAGGGCGCCGTGGATCATCGTGAAGGCCTGGATATCGCGCTTCCCGGGAAGGTAATCATCGAGCGGCCATGCGGTGGCATCGGGGAAATCGGTCAGCCGTTGGTCGTTCCCGTCCCGATACACATCGGCCGCGTGGTGCGTGACGGAGAGCCAGCCCGGAAAGGTCTTTGTTCCGCCGGTGGAGGTCAGCGCGAAGCGGCGTTCGCCGTGCGAACCGAGACGGGCGGAGGCGAATCCATTGAACTCCGGTGCCGGCGTGCCGGTCCGGAAATCCACCGCTCCGCCCAGCGAGCCCGACCGGCGCAGGTCGAAGGCGCCCCGCTGGATTTGCACCACTTTCACTTCCGCCGGAACGGCATGGGAAGCGGCGGGGTCCATCCGGTTCGAGCAGGCTCCCTGGATCTTGCGCCCGTCCACGGTCACGGTCAGATCTTCGCCCGACAGTCCGCGGATGGCGAGGTCGTTGGAGGTCCCTCCCTTGCGGATCAGGGCGATCCCTTCCAACTGGTGGCTGAGGTTTTCCGCCATGTCGCCCGGCCGCGCCTCGCGCAGGCGGTGGCCAGCCGCGTTCTCCCCGAAAATTCCCTCCGGGGGGCCTGTGAAGGCCGTCGTTTCGACCACAAGGGGATCGAGGTCGAAAATTTCACTTCCCGATTCCGCCTCCCCGGCCGTTTTTCCGGTTGCCGTCATCGCCGACAGACAGCCGGTGGAAAGAAGAAAACCAACCCGAATAGCATTCCCCGTCATTCGCATTTGGGGCATTCGCGGCTCCCCATATCCTAAAGTCAAAGGTTAAAAAGCCTGCCCGCCATCACGCGTCCGCCATGCGCCGGATCCAGAAGCGCAGGCGCTTGCGGGTTTCCTCTTTGTCGCCGAGGTCCTTCCATGGAAACGTGCATTCCAGTTCAGGATGGGCCCGGTAGCCGCGCTTTTTCCAGAATGGATCAAGCGGACGGTAATCGGCGGGCCGCATTGGGTGGTCGGCAGGGCGCAGGACCGCGCAGAAGGTCGTGTAGGGTCGCCGCAAT
>JAAAOD010000123.1 GCA_009908535.1 Verrucomicrobiota bacterium | reverse complement strand
CCACGACCTCACCCCGGTGGAGGATGGCAGCGCCCACAGCCGGATTGGGATGGGTCCGGCCCATTGCCTTGTCGGCCTCCGCCAGTGCCACGCGCATTAAATCTTCGTCTTTCATCGGATTGGTTTCCCGGATTTCCAGTCGCGATTGTTTAGGCCATCACAAAGGCATTCTCCTCCCGTTCTTCCCCGACCGTAGTCGAGGGTCCATGGCCGGGGTAAAGAGTGGTTTCCGGGGGAAGGGAATAAATCTGGTTGCGGATGGAGGAAGCCAGTTCCTCGAAAGAGCAACCGGGAAAATCCGTCCGCCCGACCGAGCGCCGGAAAAGGGCATCCCCGGTGATCGCAAAACCGTCCTCCTTGAACCAGAAGAGGACGCTTCCGGGGCTGTGTCCGGGAACCTCGCGGACTTCCACCGGATGACCGAGGATTTCCAGTTCCTCGCCCTGGCCCAGCCACTGGTCCACCTGCACCGGCGGCATCTCAAGGCCCGGCATGGCGAAAGCCGCCATCACCGCAGGATCCTCGAAAAAAGATCTGTCACCGGGATGACCGACGACCTTCGTCCCGTGATCCGCGAATTTCTGCGCATCAAGGGTATGATCCCAGTGCCCGTGCGTCAGATACAGGCCTTCGAGCCTGTAGCCGCTACGCACAAGAAGGTTTTCCACGGTCGTGAATCCGTTGAGCGGCGCGTCGAAAACCGCCAGTTGCTGGCGCGCTTCCGAGGCAACGGTGTAGAGATTCGTCCCCAGCGGCGGGAGCTCGAAGCATTGCAGGTGGAGCTTGTCCATGGCGGCTAACCCTACCCCCGCACCCGGGCCCGGCAATGACGGAACGGCAATTTTTCGCAGGCACCGGATTTCCCATTGCCTGAAGGCGTTCCGCTTTCTTGCATGGCCGGCATGACACCTCTTGAAGAGATCCGCCACTCGTGCGCCCACGTCCTGGCAACTGCGGTGCTGCGCCTGTTCCCGGAGGCCAAGCTCGACATCGGGCCGCCGACGGACAACGGGTTTTATTACGACATCGATCTCGATCGCCAGATCACCGCCGAGGACCTCGAGCGCATCGAAGAGGAAATGTGCAAGGTGGCGAAGGAGAACCAGCGCTTCGAACGCTTTGAAACCAGCCGCGAGGAAGCGGAAAAGCTCATCCGCGAAATCGGGCAGGAACGCTACAAGCTCGGGCGTCTGGCCGACATTCCCAAAGGCGATCCGATCAGTTTCTACCGCAACGGCGAATTCGTCGATCTCTGCGCCGGCACGCACGTCAACTACACGAAAAAGCTCAAGGCTTTTAAGCTCCTTTCCGTTGCGGGCGCCTACCACCGCGGCGATGCCGGGAACAAGCAGCTGCAGCGGATCTATGGAACCGCCTTTCCCAACAAGGCCGAGCTGGAGGAATACCTCGAACGGCTCGAGGAGGCGAAAAAGCGCGACCATCGCAAACTCGGGCGCGAACTCAACCTCTTCCAGATCGACGACCAGGTGGGTCCGGGCCTCGTTCTCTGGACCGCCAAGGGCGCCATCATCCGCAAGGAGCTGCAGGCTTTCATCGCCGAAGAGCTGCGCCTGCAGGGATACGCCGAGGTCTTTACGCCGCACATCGGAAAGCTCGGCCTCTACCGGACAAGCGGCCACTTCCCCTACTACCGCGACTCCCAGTTCTTCCCCATCGTCGAGGGACAGGCCCTGAGCCATCTCGCCGACGAGGGTTGCTCCTGCTCCGAGCTGAGCAACCGCCTCAACGAGGGCGATGTCGACGGCTTCCTCCTCAAGCCGATGAACTGTCCCATGCACATCAAAATTTTCGATGCCGAACCGCACAGCTACCGCGACCTCCCCGTCCGCCTGGCCGAGTTCGGCACGGTCTACCGCTGGGAACAGTCGGGCGAACTCAACGGCCTCACCCGCGTCCGCGGCTTCACCCAGGACGACGCCCACATCTTCTGCACGCAGGAACAGGTGGAAGAGGAAATCCAGGGCTGCCTCGACCTTGTCCGCACCGTCTTCCGTACCCTCGGGATGACCGATTACCGGGTCCGCATCGGCCTGCGCGATCCCGATTCCTCCAAATACACCGGCGAGGAGGTCCTCTGGGACAAGGCCGAAGCCGCCCTCCGCGCCGTCGCGAAAACCCTCGATGTCCCCTACTCGGAAGAGGCCGGCGAAGCCGCCTTTTACGGACCCAAGATCGACTTTGTCGTCAAAGACGTCATCGGTCGCGAATGGCAGCTCGGTACCGTGCAGGTGGATTACAATCTGCCTGAACGTTTTGACCTCACCTACGTCGGAGCCGATAACAAGGAGCATCGTCCGGTCATGATCCACCGGGCGCCCTTCGGTTCCATGGAACGGTTCACCGGCGTTCTCATCGAACACTTCGGCGGTAATTTCCCCGTCTGGCTCGCGCCCGAACAGGTTCGCCTCCTGCCTATCACGGATGACGAACTGGCGGCGGCGGAAACGCTCCTCGCGAAGTTGAAGGCGGCCCGGATCCGCGCCACCATCGATGGCCACTCCGACAAGCTCGGGGCCAAGATCCGGCGAGCCGAAGTGGATCGCATCCCTTACATGTTCGTCCTTGGGAAGAAGGAAGTGGCCGAGGACAAGGTCACCGTCCGCAGCCGCGCCGAGAAGGCCGACGAGGGAACCCGCACCAGCGCTGAAGCGGTCGCGCTTCTTCTCGAACGCATCGGGGAAAAGGCGCTCCCGGTTGCGTAAGCAGGGTCGTCACCGTACGCTTCTCTAAACATGGCCGGATTCGACCAGATTCACGACCGCTGGACCCCCCGCCACTCCCGCGATCTCTACGGTATCGATCAGTGGGGCAACGGATACTTCCATATCAACGAGAACGGGGAGGTCGCGGTGACGCCCACCGGGGAAAAGCACGGCAACACCGTCAGCCTGACCCGCCTTCTCGAGGGCATCAAGGAACGCGGGTGGTCCCTGCCGGTGCTCCTGCGCTTCGAGGGAATCCTGTATTCAAGAATCAAGACACTGAACGAGGCCTTCCACGCCGCCATCAGGGAATACGAATACGATGGCGAATACCGCGGCGTCTACCCGATCAAAGTCAACCAACAGGAACAGGTGATCGAAGAGATCAGCACCTACGGGCGCGACTTCCACCACGGGCTCGAAGCCGGGAGCAAACCCGAGCTGATCGCCGCTATGGCTTATCTGAACGATCCCGAGGCCCTGCTTATCTGCAACGGCTACAAGGACGAGGAGTTCATCGATCTGGGGCTTTTCGCACGCAAACTGGGAATGAACTGTATCTTCGTCATCGAGACGGTACCGGAGGTGCAGCTGATCCTGAAGCGGGCGCGCGCCCTCGGGATCGATCCGGTGCTCGGGGTCCGCCTCAAGCTTTCCTCCAGCGGAGGCGGCCACTGGCGCGAATCCGGCGGCGACCGCAGCGTCTTCGGTCTCAATGCTTACCAGATCATGCAGGTCGTCGAACAGCTGCGCGAAGCGGACGCTCTCGATTGCCTGCAACTCCTGCACTTTCATCTCGGCTCGCAGCTTCCCAACATTCGCGACCTGCGCAGCGCCGCCACGGAGGCCTGCCGCTTCTATTGCGGCCTTGTCGAGGAAGGCGCCCCCATGGGCATGCTCGACCTCGGCGGGGGTCTGGCCGTCGATTACGATGGCTCCCACACCAACTCCGACAGTTCCTGCAACTACACCATCACGGAGTACGCCCGCGACATGATCGAGGTCGTCAAGGGCGTCCTCGACGAAGCGGGCCACCGGCATCCCACCGTCATTACCGAGTCCGGACGCGCCACCGTCGCTTACTACTCGGTTCTCCTCTTTAATATCCTCGATGTGGGACGACTCGCCGTCGGCGGCGACCTTCCCCAGCTCCCCGAGGACGCGCACGAGCTGACCCGGAACATCCGGGACACCGCCAATTCCGTCCGGACGCGCAACCTGCAGGAGTGTTTCCACGACGCGCTCTATTACCGCGATGAAATCCGCACGCTCTTTCGGCATGGCAGCGTGAGCATCCGCGAGCGGGCCACCGTGGAGGAAATTTTCTGGTACGTCATGCTGACGATCCAGGAAAAGATGAAGAAAGTGCGTCGGCCACCACGCGATCTTGAGAACCTCGACAGTGCTCTCGCCGATATTTATTACGGCAACCTCAGCGTCTTCCAGTCGCTGCCCGACTCATGGGCCATCGACCAGCTTTTCCCGGTCATGCCGATCCATCGCCTGAAGGAGGAACCGACCCGGGACGGCATCATCGCCGACATCACCTGTGACTGTGATGGCAAGATCGACCGCTTTATCGACCAGCATGAAATGCGTCGCACCCTGAAGTTGCACGAATGGAAACCGGACGAGGAATACGTCCTCGGAGCCTTCCTCGTCGGCGCCTATCAGGAAACCCTCGGGGATCTCCATAACCTTTTCGGCGACCCGCATGTCGTCGGGGTCCGCTTCGACGAAAAGGGTTCCGTGGAGTACTTTCACGAGCTCGAAGGCGACTCCGTCGCCGATGTCCTCGAATATGTGGAGTACGACCCCAAAAAGATGGAACGCCGCTTCCGCGAAAAAGCCGAACAGGCCGTCAAGCAGGAGGTCATCACCGGGCGTGAACGCAAATCGCTCATGCTTGCCTACCAGGATGGCCTCCGCGGCTATACCTACCACGAACCCGAATCTCCCTGAATCAAGGAGCCTCGCATGAAAAATGTCCTCATCATCGGAGCCGGCGGCGTCGGCAATGTCGTCGTTCGCAAGTGCGCGCAGGTGCCCGAGGTCTTCAGCCGCATCACCCTCGCCAGCCGCCGGGAAGAAAAGTGCAGGGCGATCGCCGCCGACATCGATTATCCCGTCGACACTGCTCAGGTCGACGCCGATATCGTTCCCGAGGTGGTCGACCTCCTCCGCGAACGCAAACCGGACCTCCTCATCAACGTCGCCCTGCCCTATCAGGATCTCTCCCTCATGGAGGCCTGTCTCGAGGCCGGTGTTGATTATCTGGATACGGCCAACTACGAGCCGCCCGAGACCGCAAAATTTGAATACAAATGGCAGTGGGCCTACCAGGACCGCTTTCGCGAAGCCGGTCTCATGGCCCTCCTCGGGAGTGGCTTCGATCCCGGCGTCACCAATGTGTTCACCGCATGGATGGCGAAGCACGAGCTGGATGAGATCCACGAACTCGACATCATCGACGCCAATGCCGGGGACCACGGCAAAGCCTTTGCCACCAACTTCAATCCGGAGATCAACATCCGTGAGGTCACCGCCAGGGGCCGTTACTGGGAAGAAGGCCAATGGAAGGAAACCGATCCCCTCGCCGTGCATCGCAGCTTCGATTTTCCCGACGGGATAGGACCCAAGGAAATCTACCTCATGTACCACGAGGAACTGGAATCCCTCGTGAAGCATTTCCCTTCCATCCGGCGCGCGCGCTTCTGGATGACCTTTTCGAAGAGTTACCTCAATCATCTCGAGGTCCTCCAAGACGTGGGGATGACGCGTATCGATCCCGTCATGCACGAGGGAAAGGAAATCATCCCGCTGCAGTTCCTGAAGTCGGTTCTTCCCGATCCCGCCTCCCTCGGTCCCTCCACCAAGGGGAAAACCTGCATCGGCTGCGTCGCCAAGGGGCTCAAGGACGGCAAGGAAAAGACCGTCTACGTTTACAACATCTGCCACCACGAACAATGTTACCGCGAAGTGAAGGCGCAGGCCGTCAGCTACACCACCGGCGTGCCCGCCATGATCGGGGGCAAGCTCATGCTCAACGGAAAATGGCGGGGCGACGGCGTCTTCAACATGGAGCAGTTTGATCCCGATCCCTTCATGGACGCCCTCAACGAACACGGTCTGCCATGGAATGTGACGAGCTGGTAAGCCTGCGCAGGCAGAGCCCTTCCCCGGCTTACGTCATCCATCTTGGCCGCCTGCGCGAAAACCTCGCCCGGCTGCGCGAGGTCCGGGAGGCCTCGGGCGCGACCATCCTCCTCGCCCTGAAGGGCTTCGCCGCCTTCGGCGTCTTCCCGCTCCTGCGTGGGTCTCTGTCCGGCGTCTGCGCCAGCGGCGAACACGAGGCCCGCCTCGGTCGGGAACATTTCGGCGGCGAGGTGCACACCTTCGCGCCTGCTTTTCGTAACGACGAATTCGCTACCGTACTCGACTGCAGCGACCACGTCGTCTTCAACTCCCTCGCCCAGTGGCGGCGCTTCCGCCCGGAGCTGCAGGCGCATCCGCGGGCGCCCGCCGCCGGGCTGCGCGTCAATCCGGAGGTCAGTACCGGAAAGGTTCCCCTCTATGACCCCTGCCAGCCCGGTTGCCGGCTCGGGATCCGCGCCGGGGAGTTGCGGGAGGAGGACCTCGACGGTATCAGCGGCCTCCATTTCCACACCCTCTGCGAACAGAACAGCGACGCCCTCGAGGTCACCCTCGCCGGATTCGAGGAGCGCTTCGGGATGTACCTGCACCGGCTCGAGTGGGTCAATTTCGGAGGTGGCCATCATATCACGCGGGCGGATTACGACCGCGAGGGCCTCGTCCAGCTGATCCGGGACTTCCGCGAACGCCACGGCCTGCGCGTCTACCTTGAACCGGGGGAGGCCGTCGCCTTGAACGCCGGTTACCTCGTCACGACCGTCCTCGACATCCTCCCCCGCGAAAAGCCGGTCGCCATCCTCGATACCTCGGCCACCGCGCACATGCCGGATGTATTGGAAATGCCCTACCGTCCGGAGATCGTCGGCGGCCATGCGCCCGGCGAGGCCGCCCACACCTACCAGCTCGGGGGCCTGACCTGCCTTGCCGGCGATGTCATCGGCGACTGGTCCTTTGCAAGGCCGCTCGATGTCGGCGACCGCCTCCTCTTCACCGACATGGCTCACTACACCATGGTGAAGAACACCACCTTCAACGGCGTTCCCCTACCCGCCATCGCCACCTACGAACCGGAAACGGATCGCCTGCGCGTCCTGCGCGAATTCAGTTACCGGGACTACCGTGACCGGCTCGGGTAACGAGACACCGGAGCGGAAAATCCGGTTTGCGCGGTATCCGCAATAGCCGTTCAACCGCGCCTCAGTTGCCCTCCGCCGTCTGTCCCCGGTGTACCGTGTCCGCCATGGGACCCGAGTGCACCGCGGGCTTCCTTTCCTCTTCTCCGACCCATTCCTAGAGGACGTCGGCCTCCTCGGCATTAAGTTCCTTCAGGACGGCCTTGCACTTGTCGTGTTCGAAAGGCGTCAGCGGGGGATTTGGATCCTCCTCCACAAGCAGGCCCCAGCCTTGGAAAGACAACAGGTATTCCTTTGTGTGCGCGGAAGGACGTCCCCCTCCGCCGAATCGAGCCCGATCATCACAATGTAGTTGCGAAGCAGATACGGAAGGTGCAGGCTGTCGCAGAGGGCGAAATTCTTCGCCTTGCAGTACCGTGCCAGCGCAATGCCAAAGACCGAACTGGGATGGATGGACCCAATCAACAGGGAGTCCTGAAGGCCCCGGCCTCCACAGGCCCGCTCATTCGGCGGCCACCAGCATGCGCGCGGGGTTGCCGAAGACGGTCGTCCGCTCCCTCACCTTCCGCACGACGACCGAGCCCGCACCGACCGTCGCCCCGTCCCCCACATGGATCCCCGGCAGCACGCTCGCCCGGCTGCCGAGGAAAACCCGGTCCCCCAGCCGGACATAACCGGTGAGGTCGCAGAAACTGCTGATCTGGCAA
>JAAAOD010000087.1 GCA_009908535.1 Verrucomicrobiota bacterium | reverse complement strand
GGAAACCACCTCTTTTTGAGTAGTGGAGATTATCGGCTGATCCGACCGACAAAGCCGGCGGCGCCTGTGAGGAGGAGGATCATGGGAGGGAGGTTTTAACCGCGGAGGGGCGGCGGGGGGTCTCACACGGAGACGCAAAGGCGCGGAAACAATTCTGCCAATGAGTTTACTCAAAAATCCTCTTACTCAGCCAACTCTGACGAATAATGGAAGCCAAAGTGCCGGGTTTCACATCTTTATGTAAAGGAACGGGTACCTTAACAAATCCATGTTTTTCCAGAAGATCGCAGATTTCGGAGCCGGAGAAACGTTTACGCGGGGGCATAGTCGGTCTCAAACTGGGTGATCCAGTATTCTTCTGAGAGACGACCCTCAACCTCCTCTTTGGATGCACACTCGAGAAACAGGGTAACGGCTTCGCGAAGATTATCCAGCGCCTCACGATGCGTTTTGCCCTGACTGGCGACATCGAGCTCGGGGCAATAGGCGCACAGCATATCCTCTTCGGGACGAAGAATTGCAGTGAATTTCGCTTTCACAAATTTCAATAAGGGGGCTTCGCGTGACATGAGGCCGATCCTGACCTCAATTTACAAAAGAACAAACGAACGAATTAGTCAAATTCAGGTATTCTTGCGCCCTGCGGCAGGCTCAGGGCAGGAAGGGTTTTTTGCCACAAAAAAGCACAAAAGGCACAGAGGATTTTTTTGGGGCGGTCGATAACTTCGCGGCTCCGCGGCTCCGCGCCTCCGCGAGAGAACTTCAAAGATTGAATGCCTCCGTGGCTCTGTCTCTTTGTGGCTCCGTGTGAACGCTGCCGCCCTTGGTCGGGATCCCGGGGGAGCGGGACAAACCAATCGGGAAAGGAGGAACCGGACTGGGCTCGACATGCCAGCGCATGTGGATCGGAAAGCGTTTTGCGGGGATTGTTTTGGGAGTTCAAGGAAATTTGAACATTCAGAGGATCTTTTCCGCTGGCGGCTGGTCATCCGGGGAATACCCGGCTGCGAAGCGGCTCCGGCGCATCGACATCAAAGCATCAACGAGGAGAAAACCACCGTGATCCCGTTGGACCGGCGGCGAAGGGGGTCTCACACGGAGACACGGAGGCACGGAGAGGGGTTTTTTAGGGTGCTTCGCGGCAGGATCGGCTCGCGGCTCGCGGTCGCGGTCTCGGCTCTCGGCTCGCAGGCGATGATTTCTCACCACGAAGGGCACAAAGGACACTAAGGGGTTTTTAGGGCTTTTGATGGCTCCGTGGCTCTGTCTCTTTGTGGCTCCGTGTGAGGGGCGGCGGGGGTTTTCAACCGCGGAGGGCGCGGGGTCAGAAATGGAGCAAAGCGCGGACGGCCTCTTTCATGCCACCTGCAAGGCCTGCTTCTGAAGCTCGCGGGCGAAGGAACTGTTCTTCTCCGTGAATCGTTTCCAGTCAGCCTGAGTAAAAACGAGCAGGTCGAGTCCATAATGGATGGCAATGGGTCGCAGGCGGCGGCGCCAGGCAAGGATCGCCTGCCGATGTTCGCGAGCCGAAGGGAACGGCCCGGGGCGGTTCAACACCAAAACCAGATCCACATCACTTCCCTCCTCCGATTCACCGCGCAAACGGGAACCGAACAAATAGGCTTTGCTCACATCTCCTCCCGCCAAATGAGTACGGATTTCGCTCAACAGGCTGCCCATAGCTTCTTTCATTTGAAAGTTTCATGTCATGTCCGCGAGACGGAGTCAACGCCGTGGCGGCGGAGATGGGGAGGGGGCGACGGGGGTCTCATACCACTTTCAAATAGAATTGTATAAATTATGAACTACTCTCACGGCGGCACGGCGACCACGGCGTCACAATTAAAGTTTGCGCAGTGATCGCCGTGTCGCCGTGAGAAAAAATCGTACTTAGGCAAAACTATTTTGAATTGGTATCACACGGAGACGCAAAGGCGCGGAGACACGGAGGGCGCGGCCTTCGACAGGCTCAGGGCAGGGAGGGTTTTTAGCCACGAAAAGGCACAAAAGATTTGTTTTGGGGTCGATGGCTCCGTGGCTCTCCGTGAGAATTTCAGGGATTGGGCGGACCAAAGACCTCGCCGGAGGAGTCACCTTATCAATAATCCGGATTGCGGAATTTTCGAAACCTGATGGATGCCATTTTCGAAAGGGGGCGAAATCCTTCTTTTCTCAAAATGGATTCAGCTTCCTCCACCGTAAACGCCTTGTTCTCCTCATGAGCAGATACCCGGATAATGGTCGGCTTTTTAGTTTGCTCGGAAGACTTGGAGATAGGTTTCATAGTTTTTGCGGAGGTCCAACAAAGCATAGTGAAAGGCTTGATCCTTTGTCAAATGGAAGAGCCACTCCTTCTCAATGAGCCCGGAATGCAAGCCAAGTACATCCCGATGGGCAATCCCGTGGGCGGTATCGTAGCGCGTGACGCAGACATCCTTTCCATCAACTTCTGCAACAAGCACGACAGCGAACGAAGTGACCCTGCCATTCTGTGTCCGGAGGTAAACAAGTATCCGGACGGTGTCGGCGAGTGGAAGATTCCAATCCTTCTCTGGCACGCACTGAAGGAGCCGGGAAGAGGAACCAATGCGAAGGCTGCAAAACAGTCAAATTCAGGTGTTCCATGGAACCAGGTCTTTAAACAGGTTCCCGGCTGCACGACCGCCTCCGGCCAGTTGCGGGGGTCTCCCACGGAGACGCGCCTTTCGGCAGGCTCAGGGCAGGAAGGGTCTTTAGCCACGAGAAGGCACAAAAAAGGCACAAAGGGGGCTTTCATCGGCTCGCGGTCTCGGTCGCGGTCTCGGCTCTCGGCGGGGCGGCGGGATCGGTTCGCGGTTGGAGGTTTAGATCCGGAACACGTCCGCGTGTTCCCGGTACCATTCGGCGGTGCGGCGAAAGCCCTCCCCGGCTCCCACGCGGGCGTGCCAGCCGAGGAGGTCCCGGGCCTTGGCGGCATCGGCGCGGGTTTCTTTCATATCGGCCTTGTTGAAGGGGAGGAAGTCGATGACGGCCTTTTTGCCGAGGTGGTCCTCGAAGGCGCGGATCATGTCCTTGATGGCGACGGGCTCGCGTCCTCCGCCGAGGTTGATGATCTCGTAGCCGACGGGGCGGAGGGCCTTGACCGTGCCCTCGGCGATATCGTCGATGTAGGTGAAATCGCGCCGCTGCGAACCGTCGCCGTAGAGCTGAATGGGCTCGCCGGCGTCGATCCACTTCAGAAAGCGCAACGGCGACATGTCGGGCCGCCCGGCGGGACCGTAGACCGTGAAGTAACGAAGGATGGTGACATCGATCCCGTAAAGGTGGTGCCACGTGTAGGCGGCCGTCTCGGCGGCCTTTTTGGAGGCGGCGTAGGGGGAAATGGGCGCGTTGACGGGCAGGTCCTCGCGGAACGGCATCGCCTGCCCGGCGTAGAGGGAGGAGGACGAAGGCAGGACGAACTTCCCCACCCCGTGCCGGCGCATGGCTTCGAGGAGGTGGACCGTGCCGTCGACGTTGGTGCGGAAGTAGACGTACGGATCTTCGATGGAGGCGCGCACGCCGGCGCGGGCGGCGAGGTTGATGACGGCGTCGAAGCGGTTCGCGGCGAAAAGGCCGTCCACCGCGTCGCGGTCCTCGATGTCGAGGCGGGTAAAGCGGAGATTCCCGGCCCCGGCCCAGCCGCCGGTGACGGTGGGGGGCTCGGCTATCCCGAGGTCGCGCAGGCGCCAGAGCTTGAGCCGCGGATCGTAATAGTCGTTGAGGTTGTCGATCCCGACGACCTCGTGCCCGGCCTCGAGGAGGAGGCGGGCGGTCTTCCAGCCGACAAAGCCGGCGGCGCCTGTGAGGAGGAGGTTCATGGGGAGGTGGCGTGGGCCGACGAGGGTCTCCCACGGAGACGCGGAGACACGCCCTTCGACAAGCTCAGGGTGGATCTCAGGATTTTCATGGGGAATAACCACGAAGGGCACAAAGGGTTTTTTAGGGTTTCTTATGGCTCGGCGGCTCGGCGGCCTCCGTGTTTCCGTGCGAAATAAAGTTTACCTTGCCGCAAAAGCGGCTAAAGGATGCTGGTCATGAAGGCAAAACAACTGCTCTGTCTCTCGCTTGGCCTTGCCACGCTAACGGTGAACGCGGCTTCCTTTGACGCGGCCTACGAACGCCTCGGGCTGGAGGATCCGGAATTTCTTGCCTGGGTGAACATGGAACAGGATTTCTTTGCGGCGGGCCAGTGGCTGACGCGGCTGCACCAGAACGTGATCCAGGCGAACCCGCAGCTCCCCCCGATCCCGGTGAACTACACGAACCTGTTCCGCGAGATGGGACTGGTCGACCTCGAGGGCGTGATGATGGCCTCGGAGCGCGCCGTGGGACCGGAGGGCTTTGTCAACCAGACCCTGATCGAATTCGGCGACAAGCCGAAGGGACTGTTCACCATGTTCGGGAGCGAGAATTTCGCCTTTGACGTGGCGGGGCGGGTGCCGGCCGGAACGGATGCCGTATCGGTGGTGCAACTACGTCCGGACGCGCTCGTGACGATGGTGCGCCAGATCGCGATCGGCATCATGGGCCCGGCGGGACAGAGCATCATCGACCAGCAACTGCAGCGTCCGCTGGGACCGGACGGGCCGAGCATCGGTCAGCTGCTGAACATGCTCTCGACGCGCATCACCAGTATCAGCAACGTCGATACGGCGGACGTTGCCGCGGAGGCGCCCTTCACTCTTCAGGAATTGAGCGGGGACATTGTCTACATTGTCGAGGGCGCGGCGGATCTCCCGGCGCAGGTGGCGGGCCTTTTGCCGCTCCAGCTGCGGCTGAGGCCGGTGGAGGGCGATCCCTATGACGCGATGCAGCTGCAGTTCGAGATGGCCCCGGGTATGGAGCAAAGCTTTCTGATGCATGCCGTTCCCGGCACGGACGACCTCATGATCGCCAATGGAGCGCAGGCACGCGACTGGTTCCTTTCCGACAGCAGCGGCGTAACCGATCATCCTGAATTCAAGATGATGGCGGCGGAGATGCCGCAAGAAGGCATCTACCATACATGGACCTCCGCCAAAGCGAGCGCGCACGCCATCACGGTAGTCGAGCAGCAGCTGGCCACGGTGGGCCTGCCGCCCCAGGCGCAGCCGATCGTCGATCAGGTGATGGGCCTCCTCGGCACCCTGACCGGCCCGACGATGAGCACCGGCGTAATGGGCGAGACGGAGATGCATTTCGTGACCCTTGCTCCGTATTCGCAAAAAACGACGCTGGCGCTGTTCGGCGCGGTCGTCCCCGGCGTGGGCGCGGCGATGGCGATCCCGGCCTTCCAAAAGGTCCAGCAGACCTCGCAGGAAAAGGCGGTGACGAACAACCTCCGCCAGCTGGCCGCCGCCGCGCAGCAGTACATGCTCGAGACCGGCGAAAGCTCGGTGACGACGGAGCAGCTTGTCGGGGAAGCCAAATACATCTCCACCCTGCCCTCCGTGGCCGGGGAATCCTACGAAGGCATGATCATCACCAGCGAGACGACCCAGCTTTCCGTGACCCTGCCCGATGGGCGCACGGTGACGTATTCTTTCTGAGTGGCGGCGCGACGGCAGCCTCCCGTAGCGAACGAGCGAAAGCCGTTCGGATGATCCGTAGCGAACGAGCGAGAGCCGTTCGGATGATTTCCCCGTAGCCGAAGTCGTTAGGCTTTGGCTGCTTGTCCGTCGCGGGCGTTGTGTCCGGCTGAAGGCCGGACTCCATACCAGCCCAGTCCGGAGGCCCGCTTGGCGGGCCGGAGGGCTGGGATACGGGGTGGGCATTTCAATGATAAAGGGCTGAAGGCCCGCAACCATTGCGACTACGGGCTTGCAGCCCTCTCTTTTCAATTATGGACCTTTACCCCGACCGTCACCC
Organism: Verrucomicrobiota bacterium; assembly: GCA_009908535.1. Taxonomy (GTDB): domain Bacteria; phylum Verrucomicrobiota; class Verrucomicrobiia; order Opitutales; family Oceanipulchritudinaceae; genus Oceanipulchritudo. The sequence goes on along the minus strand of JAAAOD010000087.1, from coordinate 1,853 downwards.
CTCCTTCGTCGGGGTTTGGTCGGGGCTGGTATAACCCCGGCCTTCGGCCCTTCTTCGCCGGCCAACAGTCCGCCAGGCGAAGGCCGATGGCTTTTGAAAAATCAGCCCCTTCCCGCTTGACGAAGACACAGTTGCTCAGGATTTCGGCTACTGATTGGCGGCGGCGGGGCGATGGCGGTGGCTCTGAGGAAGCGCAGCAGCGCTTCCCTCCTGGATGGCAAGCGCAGCAGCGCCTCCCTCCAGGATGTCCACCTTAGCCTTCGAGCTGGTCGCGGAGGGATTCGAGTTCCTCCCAGCGGGCGAACCTCTCGGTGAGGGCGGCCTCGATTTCGGCGAGGCGGCGGCGGCCGCGTTCGGCGGCATCGGGATCTTCGCGGAGGGTGGCGGGGTCGGCCATGGCGGTGGCGATGGCCTCCTGTTCGGACTCAAGGGCCTCGATTTCCGCGGGCAGGCTTTCCAGTTCGCGGCGTTCGCGGTTGAGGAATTTGCGCTCCTTGGGCGGACGTCGGCCTTTCGTACGTGCGGGCGCGGGGGCGGCGGGAGCGGCCGGCGCCGCGGCCGTGCGCTCGCGGAAGGCCTCGTAATCCGCGTAGCCGCCGACGATGGAGCGCAGCCGTCCCTCTCCTTCGAAGACGAGAAGCTCGGTCACGACGTTGTCGAGAAAGTCGCGGTCGTGCGAGACGAGGAGGAGCGTGCCGTTGAAGTTCGTGAGCTGTTCCTCGAGCAACTCCAGCGTCTCGAGGTCGAGGTCGTTCGTCGGCTCGTCCATGACCAGCAGGTTGAAAGGGCGGCAGAAGAGCCGCGCGAGGAGGAGCCGGTTGCGTTCGCCGCCGGAAAGGTTGTGGATGGGTCCCTTCGCCTGTTCGGAAGTAAAGAGGAAATCCTTCAGGTGGCTGATGATGTGCCGCCGCTGGCCCGCCACGGTGACGAATTCATGCCCGTCACCGGCATTTTCCATGACGGTGGCCCCGGGATCGAGCTGCTCGCGGTTCTGGTCAAAATACGCGACCTGCAGGTTGGTTCCCCGTTCCACGCTTCCCGCTTCCGGAGGAATTTTCCCAAGGAGGGTCCGGATCAACGTGGTCTTGCCGCAGCCATTCGGTCCGAGGATGCCGACGCGATCGCCGCGGAGAATTTCGCAATCGAAGGGCCCGAAGAGCGGGCGGCCCTCGTGGCTGGCGACAATGCCCTCCGCGGAAATGACCTTATGCCCGGAGACCGCGCCACCGCCGGTGAGGTCCATGCGCGCGTCACCCGTGCGCCCGCGGCGCTGGCGGTGTTCCTCGCGCATTTTCTGCAGGCGCCGGACCCGGCCCTCGTTACGCGTCCGCCGGGCCTTGATCCCCTGCCGGATCCATGCCTCTTCCTGGGCGAGTTTGCGGTCGAAAACGGCCTGCTGCTTTTCCTCCGCTTCGAGGGCCTGCTGTTTGCGCTCCACATAGCGGTCGTAACCGCAGTCCCAGCGGGTCAGCTTGCCGCGATCGAGATCGATGACGGCCTGCCCCAGCCTTCGCACAAAGGCGCGGTCGTGGGAGATGAACAGGAGGGCCCCGCGGTGGTTCAGCAGGACTTCCTCCATCCAACGGATGGTTTCGAGATCGAGATGGTTCGTGGGCTCGTCCAGGAGAAGGAGATCCGGTTCGCGCAAGAGACTCGCCAATAAGAGGACGCGACGCTTCTGGCCCGAACTGAGCTGATCGTATCCCTGCCCGAGCGGAATCTCCAGTTGCCGGCGCCGGGCGTCCATGCGCGCCTCGCGTTCCCAGTCCTCGAGCTCGAGATCCGCCACGGCCGCGTGCAACACCTCCTCCACGTTGCGGCCCGGATGCTCCGGTATGCGCTGCGGCAGGACC
>JAAAOD010000183.1 GCA_009908535.1 Verrucomicrobiota bacterium | reverse complement strand
CCTTCAACGCCTTTCTCTCAAGGCTTGCCTCCGTCCGTCGCTTCGCCGATCCCTCTCGGCATGGATCTTTCGCCGCCGCCATTGTGCCTGCGCCGCCGGGTCGAGTTCTCCCAGACCGACGCCGCCGGCCTCGCCCATTTCTCCACTTTCTTCTTTTTCATGGAAGCTGCCGAGGCAGAGCTCTTTCGCGGCCTCGACCTCCCGTTGTTACAGAAGGGCGCGGAAGCGGCGACCGGGTTTCCCCGCAGCGACGTCCAGTGCCGCTTCCGTCGGCCACTCGCCTTTGGTGACCTTGTCGAGACCCGGCTGTCCTTGCGCGAAGTCACGACCCGACGGCTTCACTACGGGTTCCTCTTCCTGAATGAAGCCGGTAAACGGGTGGCCACCGGGACCATGACGACGGTGTTCGCGCGCCGGGAGCGAGGGGGTGAGCTTGCCGCCGCGGACCTGCCCGCCTCATGGCAGGAGCTTTTTGCCGAATGGATGAAAGCAGCGGCCATCAACGACTAAGCGCACTCTTGCAATTTACGATTCCGCCGCTTTAGCTCCTTTCCCGTGGTCGCCCCGGCGGCTGTCTCCCGTTTATGCCTCCCTCCATAAAGATTACCAAAGACGAAATTAACGCTTTGCCCATGCGGGCTTATGAGGGCCCCGTCCAGCTTGTCGATTCCGATGACAAAGTGGGGCCCGCCATCGAAGCTCTTCTCACCGAGGACATCCTCGGCTTCGATACCGAAAGCAAGCCCTCCTTCAAGCGCGGCGAAAATCACCCGGCCGCCCTTCTGCAACTTGGTGGTGCGGCGCAGGTATTTCTTTTCCAACTCCTTAAATTGGAAAACATCGAGCCGATCTGGGAGCTTCTCGCCCATCCGGAGGTCAGCAAAGTGGGGGTGGCCATCGCCGACGATATCAAGAAGCTGCAGGAACGCCGCCCCTTCCAGCCCGCGGGCTTTATCGAGATCGCCGATGTGACCCAGCAGGCGGGCATCCTTAACACCGGCTTGCGCAGTCTTGCCGGGCTTCTTCTCGGATTCCGCATTTCCAAGCGCGCGCAGGTTTCGAACTGGGCCAAAGCCGACCTCAGTCCGGCCCAGCTCCAGTACGCCGCCACCGATGCGTGGGTCAGCCGCCAGCTTTTCCTCCATATGCAGCAACTCGGGCGCCGCTCCGTGCCCGCTTCGTGAGAATTTCACACGGAGACGCGGAGAGGTATTCCTGACCTGATCCATGCCGTACCTCTTCCTCGTCTCGCTTCTCTGGGGATTCTCCTTCGGCCTCATCGACGCCGAATTCGGCCAGCTCAGCGGAAGCACGCTCGCCGCCGCCCGCCTTCTTCTCGCCCTGCCCTGCTTCCTTCCCTTTCTCCACTACAAGACCGCCCGCCCGGTTCTGCCCCAGCTGCTCCTCATCGGTGCGGTCCAGTACGGCGTCATGTACATCACCCTCTTCCGCGCCTTCGCTTTTCTGGAAGGATACGAAGTCGCGGTCCTCACCGTATTCACCCCGTTGTACGTCATTCTCGCCGAGGCGCTGCTTTCGCGTCGCCCGCTACCTGTGCGTTTCTGGATGGTGGCCGTGGTCGCCGTCGCGGGAACGCTCCTGATTCTCCTTCGCGGCAGCTTTTCCGCCAAGCTCCCGGGGATCCTCCTCATGCAGGTCTCGAACCTTTGTTTTGCTTTTGGCCAGATCGCCTACCGGCGGCTGCGGCTTCGCCACCCCGCCCTGCGCGACCACCGCATCTACGCCCTGCCCTTCGCCGGGGCGGCGATGACGGCGCTTATCTTCGCCCTCGCCGGACCGGCCGCGCCCCTGCACGAACTCGCCCGCCTCGAGACCGGACAGATCCTGTCCCTCCTCTATCTCGGCACTGTCGCTTCGGGCCTCGGTTTCTTCCTCTGGAATGCCGGGGCGGTGCGCGTCAATCCGGCCAGCCTTGCCGTCTTCAATAACCTCAAGATCCCCCTCGCCATTCTCCTTTCCCTCCTCGTTTTCCGGGAACCCGCGCGGCTCGAAACCTTGATTCCCGGTACGCTCCTGCTCTTTGCTACCCTGCTCTACGCGGAGATGGGATGCCGTAAACCGGATTGAGAACCAGGGTTGCCGCTCCATCCCTACTTTGTTTTTGTTCCATTGTGGAAAATTCCGCCGCCATGCCCACGATCCTTCTCGACACCTGCGTTCTCGGGGGAGGATTCGGCGGGGTCTACTGTGGCAAGGAGCTGGCCGCGGCGGTGCGGCGGAAAAAGCTCGGGAAGGTCGGCCTCGTCGCGGCGGAAAACCACATGGTCTTCCAGCCCATGCTTCCGGAAGTAGCCGCCGGAGCGCTTTCTCCCCGCCATGTCGTCAACCCGCTTCGCCAACTCTGTCGCGGCCTCCAGGTCTTCAAAGGCGAGGTCTACCGCATCGATCCCCAGGCCCGTGAACTCTTCCTGCAAGCGGGCAATTTCACTCCCCATGTCCGCATCCGGTTCCGCAATCTGGTTCTCGCCCTAGGCGCGCATGTCGATCTTTCGCGCGTTCCGGGAATGACCGAGCACGCCCTTCTGATCCAGAACGCCGGCGACGCCATGCGTATTCGCGCCACCGTCATCAGCCGCTTCGAGGAGGCGAACCTTGTCAGCGATCCGCTCCTGCAGCGGCGGCTTCTCAGTTTTGTCGTGGTCGGGGGTGGCTACTCCGGCGTCGAGACCGCCGGCGGTCTCCTCGACATGGTGCACAGCGTCCGCCCCTTTTATGAGAACGTCCTTCCGGCAAGTGGCACCGTCCACCTCATTCACAGCCGTGACCACCTCCTGCCCACCCTCGACCGGAGGCTCGGGGAGTACACTTTTCGCCTCCTCGAGCGCAAAGGAATGAACATCCGGCTCAATAAGCGGGTGCAGAGCATGACCTCCCGCGCCGTGACCCTCTCCGACGAATCCGTGATCGAGTCCGCCACCGTCATTTCCACCGTCGGCAACGCTCCCCATCCCCTCGTCATGGATTTCGCCAAGCGGCTGGAACTGCCCACCGAAAAGGGAAGACTGCGCACCAACCCCACCGGGAAGCTCCCCGGCCCCGAAGGCTTCTGGGCCTGCGGCGATTGCGCCGCCTTTCCCATGCCCGACGGCAACACCTCCCCCCCGACCGCACAGTTCGCGCAAAGGCAGGGCACGCTCGTCGGTCGCAACCTGCTCGCCGAAAATACCGGTCGCCCCCTGAAACGGTTTCGGTTCGCCGGTCTTGGTGAACTGGCCGCCATCGGACACCGGAAGGCGGTCGGTGAGGTCTTCGGCATCCGCGTTTCCGGCTTCCCCGCATGGTGGCTCTGGCGGACGGTCTACCTTGGCAAGCTCCCCGGCCTGCAACGCAAGCTCCAGGTCGCCGCCGAATGGTCCTTCGAGTTGTTCTTCCAGCGCGACATTAACCTGCTCAATCCCCGCTACTCCAAGATCCTCAAGGAAATCTTTCTCGATCCCGGGATGGTCCTCTTTCACCCCGGGGATCCCGCCTTCTCCCTATACTTCGTGCAGAACGGTTCCGTCGAGATCCGCGACGGCGACAACATTGTCAAAACGGTCGGTGCCGGCGACTACTTCGGCGAGCGCGCCCTTCTCGATGACCGGACATGGCATTTCGAGGCCAGGGCCGCCGAAACCACACGCCTCGTGGCCCTCGGCGCCCCCGAATTCGAGGCCATCCTGCGCTCCTCCAACGCCCTTGAACAACTCTTCCGTCGCTCCGCGAAGTCCTATATCGCCACCGAGACCCTCGATCAGCTAAAGGAGCGTATTCCCCCCGAGCGGCTCCAGAGCAAGGTGGAGTCCATCATGAACGCCGACCTCCATCCCATCCCTCTCAACGCCTCCCTGCCCGAAGCCATGGAGATCCTGCGCAGGTTTCGCCACGGTTCCTATCCGGTCATCGACGCCGCCGGAAAACTGCACGGAATTCTCCGCCGTGACGACCTTTACGACCAGTTGAAACGCGCCTCCGATCCCGCCTCCGTCACCGTAGCCGACATGCCCCTCTCCTCGCTCCCCACGACAACGCCCGATGCCAATGTCGAGCGCGTCTTCGACCTCCTCCTCCGCTCCGGCAAGAACAAGGCCTGCGTCATTGATCCTCACGCCAACACCCTCGCCGGCCTCGTCACCGTCGCCGACCTCCTCGAGGCCACCGCCTGAGGCCGGAAATAGACAGCGAGAACCGGGTATACCAAAATCCACGGTCTGACCCCTTAAAACCGCCGCTCCACGCTCACGCGCCAGGATCGGCGCGCACCTGGGGTGCCGGGATGGGAAGCGAAGGCCTCGTCGCTGAGGTTTTCGATCGTTCCCTGCAGGTGCCAGTTCTCGGCCGGGAAATCGGTCCAGCGGAAGGCGAGATCAATGAACAATCCGTCGTCGCCGCTCTGGCGGAGAAGATTCTCGGGATGTTCCCGGTAACGGCCTTCCGCGCGCAGGGTCATGTCCTCCGTCATTCTGCCCTCCATGGCGAGGGTGACACGGTGCCGCGCGTAATTGAGGACGTAGAAGCTGGCGTCGCCACCGCTTTCAGCATAAGCCACCTCCTTGTTCAGCCAGGCGTACCCGGCCTCGAGCAGCCAGCGCGGGGCCTCCCAGCGCAGGCGGGTCTCCACCCCGTCGACGGTGGCGTCGAGCGGGGAAGCCTGGCGAGCCGTGGGCGCATCGGCTTCATACACCCAGTCGACAAGGTCCCGGTCCTCGCGCCGGAAGAGGAGCAGTTCCGCCGAAAGAGGACCCCTCTGCAGCCGCACGCCCCCTTCCGTCGTCTCCGCCAGAGCCCGGCCAAGATCCGGGTTGCCCCCGAAGAGCCCGGCGGGAGGCGAATTCAGGACGGTGTAGCCGGGTACGCGGCTCGTTTCCGTCCGCTCGAGGAAGGCTGTCCAGTCGAGCCCGTTCGCGGATCCGTTCAGGGAAAGACCTCCCTGGGGGAGCACCACTGTGGCGTCTTCCGAGGAGGTGTCGAGGACCGCTCCCGCGGAAGCACGCAGGCGCATTCCGTTCCATTGCCAGGCGCGGGAGACCAAGGCCCCCGCTTTCGCGTAATCGCGCTCCTTAAAATCGCCTTCGACAAGGCTGGTGCTCCGGACGAGCTCGTCCGTCAGCAGAGTGGTATCGTAGTGAAGGTCCCATTCCCCAAGCGGCACACGCCCCTCCCCCTGCAGGCTCCACACCGCCGTGCGGTGCTCGAAGTCCGTATTCGGTTCCGCCCGGTTGAACTCATAATCGTCCTCCAGTCCGCGCCAGTAGGCCCCCACGCGGTGCTCCCCGCGGGCCTGTGAACCGCTTTCCCACTGCAGGCCGGCAAGCCCGACCCCGTAGTCTTCCGTCTCCTGCAGGTTCGCAAATCCGGTGTACATTCCCGGCCAGCCGTAGAATTTATCCACGTAGCCGCCGAAAAAGCGCACCGTTCCCCCGCCGACACCCTCCCGCTCAAGGCGCAGGCTGACCCGCTCCCAGCGGAAATCCCCGCCTTCGACCGAACCGTCCCCCTGTTCATGCCGTACCCCCGCTTCGACCGCCCATTCCCCGGTACGCAAGCCCGCGAACAACCCCGCCCCCAGGTGTCCGTCGCTCCCGGCCAGCGCCCGCACCCGGCTCCCCGGCAGGATCTCCCCCCAGGTCCAGTTCAGGCTCCCCGCCGTCGCGTTAAAGGATCCCAGCGCGTGCCGCAGCCCCGTGCGCAGCCGCAGCTTCCCGAAATGTCCCGGATCCAGCGGAATCTCCGCGAAATAATGCCCCGTCTGCGGGTCGAACAGGGTCATGCCCCCGATCGCCACCCCCGCCCCGGAAAATATCCCTCCGCGGATGTGCAGGTCTGCCTGGTAGGCCGATCCGCCCCGCGCCTGCAGGTCCACCCGCGGCTCCATCTCAAGATAATCCCCCAGCTGGGCCCCGCGTTCCGTCTCTGCCACCCACACCGAGCCACTCACCACCTCCAGTTCCGGAAGTTCCGTCACCGCCGCCGCCCCGGGCCACGCCACCGTGATCCCAAGGCTCCCCAGCACCACCAGCCTTTCATATCGCCTTCGCTGCATCCCTTCCTTCCAGCAAAGGGACCTTGGGATTGGCAATAGTTAAATCAGAAAAATAAAACAGTTAACAATTTGCGGTGACCTTGATCCCGCGCCGCAGGTAGGTCGGAATATCCAGGTCCTCGCCTTCGTAAAGATTGGGATCCGTCTTTTCAAAAAGGCCCCGGTTCTCCTCCTGACGGGGAAAGGCGAATTCCTCCTGCGACCGCGCCGGGCTCCCATTTCCGTTCGCTGCCGGGGGCGCAAGGGGCTCCGGCGCTTCCGGCCGCTCCGGAGGGGGCTCGGCGGGCATCTTCGCCTTCGGCTCCGGCGGCTGGTTGGGCGGAATACTGGCCGCCGGCTGCGGCGCGAAACTCTTCGCGGCCTTCGGGGAGCGGACCGTGCCGATCGCCGTGATGCGGAGCTGGTTGTAGAAGCCCCCGTCGATCGAGGCGCCGAAGACGACCGACTGACGGCAACCGAACTTCTGCGCCACCGCATCGAGCACCTGGTTCACCATCCCCATGGTCAGGTCCGGACCGCCCGTCAGGTTGAGAATCAGTTGGTCGGTCTCATCGCTGAGTCCGGACTCCGGCATCTGCAGCAGGGGACAGCTTTCCAGATCGGCGACAGCGTCCTCGACGAGGGTTTCGCCCTTTCCGTACCCGGTGGCGAAAAGAGTCCGCCGTCCCGGTTCGGCCAGCGCGGACCGAAGCGAGGAAAAGTCGACGTTGATGAAACCGGTATGAAAGAGCATGGACCAGATGGCGTGCACCCCGAGGCGGATCCAGCGGTCGGCGGTGGCGAAGGCCTCCATGAGCGTGGCCTCCTCGTTGACTTCACGGAAGATGAGATCGTTCGGCATCGCGATGAGGGCGTTGCTCTCCACCCGCAGGGCTTCGAGGGCGGCCTGTGCCCGCTCGCTGCGGACCGTCCCCTCGCGCCGGAACGGCAGCGCGGCAAAGGCAATGACGAGGGCTCCCTCCTCACGGGCGAGGCGGGCCATCACCGGCCCCGCACCGCTGCCGGTCCCTCCGCCCAGTCCGCAGAGCAGAAACACCAGTTCCTGGCCGCGGAAACAGCGGCGCAGGGCCGCCTCTTCCGCTTCGGCGGCTTCGCGGCCGGCCTCGACGACCCCGCCGGCACTCTTGCCGTTGCGGAGAGATCCGCCCAGCAGCAGGGTTTCCTCCACCGGGGAGGCCTGCAGTACCTGCTGGTCGGTGTCGGCGGCGGCCAGCTGCACCTGCTCGAGGTCCTCCAGCTTGATGCGGTCAACCGCGTTGGTCCCGGCCCCGCCAAGGCCGACAATCTTGATCCGCAGGCCGCCGCTGGGAAAGTGTTCGCCGGTCAGGGGGTCCGGTTGTCGTTCCATGTTTTCCTTGGATTCCATCTTGCCTCCGGGCAGGGGGTTTTCAGCCAAAAAGGTTGGCTACCTTCCGCAGCCAGCGGCTGCGCGGGACTTCCGCCTCCTCGGCCGGTTCGCTCCGCAGGTCGTGCAGGGCACTGTAGAGGAGACCGAGAACCGTGGAAAATTCCGGTTCGCGCAGTTCGGCGAACTTCACCCAGTCCGGGCATTCCGCGAGGCTGACCGGCACGTCGAGGGTGACTTCCGCCAGCTCCGCGATTTCCGGGGTTTTCGCCACGCCTCCGGTCAGAATGACGCCGCAGGGAAGATGCTGTCGGCTCAGGGCGCTGCCGAGCCGGTTCT
>JAAAOD010000023.1 GCA_009908535.1 Verrucomicrobiota bacterium | reverse complement strand
CACTCTGCCCTATCAAGGCGCTTTCAATTTCCTTGCGCAGCGCCACCGCAATTTCCGCCTCTTCCTCGCTGGCCGCTTTGAAATCGAAGGCGTCGCGGGCGCTGTAGACATGGGTTCCCACGGGGTCGGCAATCATCCTGCGGAACCGGTCCGCCATGGCGCTGAAAGGCAGGCACCACCCCGGTTCCTGGGCAAGGACATGCTGAGGGCTTTCCCCGAAACCGCACTGCCGGATGCCTGCCCCGACCCGCTGCGCGAGCTCATGAAAAAAATGGCGGGCACGGTCCGCTTCCCGCGGGGAAGGATCGGCATAGACGAGGCTGTGGTAGACGGCGGAGCGAATAAGGAGTTCATCGCGTCCGCCACTGCCCATCAGTAGCCAGCAGAAGGGCACGGGCGGCCTTCCCTGCCCTTCCGCCTCCATTTCCAGCTCTACCAGCTCAACCACCCGACGGCTGAGGCGACGGTTCAGGGCCCCGGTCAGCTTCATCAACCAGGGAAGGCCCTCGCGCTCGTGGAGAAACTCCAGCAACAGCGTCTCCACCCGGTCCCGGAGAAGCCGCAATGCCCCGACATCCGGTGCGGAACTGATTGCCTCCCCGATCACGGTCGGGAAGCGACCGTATTGCAGGAAGAGGTTTCGCTCCGAAACGCAGCCCGTTACCCTGCTCTCCAGCGTTCCGTCCTCCGTGATGACAAGAAAGTGCTTCCCGGAACGGGTCATCTTGAGCAACAGCGCGGCGGTGTCCGCCTTGGGGGAGGCCGGGACCAGATCGGTAAACATCACATCGCGGACCGGAACCTGTGGATGCAGGGACCCTTCCACGAGGCGGTCGCGCAGGTCGGCGTCGGTGACCTTGCCGATCGCCCTGCCCTCTGCGTTGATGACGATGACGATATCCACCCGCTTGGAGCGCAGCATGCGGGCCACTTTACCGATCGGGCGGTCGCCCATGACGGTGACGAGGTGTTGGCGTGCGACTTCGTGCGGGGCCGCGACCTCCCAGAGTCCGCCCTTACGCAGGGTGACGGGCCGCCGGGAGCCCCCCTCGAGAAGCTGGCGTTCGGAAGCCTCCGACTCGTTTTTGCGCCACTGGTAGGCGGCTCCGAGGCTGAATGTGGCGGCAAGGTAGCGGCGCGCCTCCGGCACCATGGAGGTCAGCTCCGTGAATTCATCCCGCGGCAGGGCGTAGAGGATGGTCTCCGTTTCCGTTCGACAGGTGTGCAGATAAGGTTCGCTTGAACGGATTCCCTGCAGGCCGAGAATGTCGCCCGGACCCCGCAAATCGATCAATTCCTCGGTTTCCCCCTTCTCATCAATGACCCGGACATTGCCCTGCTGGATGACGTACACCCATTTGTTTCGTGGTTGACCCTGCGAGAAGATGATTTCCCCGTCCTCGTGGAAGGTCACCTTTCCCTTGCCCGCCATGTCCCGCAGGACGGCTGTACCGAGGAATTCAAACGGCGGATACTCCTTTAAAAAGTCCGCGATGCGTACGGAAATCGAAGAAGCTTTCATGGGGCTCCGACAGGGTTGACGGGATTCTGCTTCGCCGACAAGCCGGAACGGGAAACGAGGGCCATCATTCCACCGTTCCCATGCGATCGCCATAGTGGGCGTACAATTCCGTGCCCTCTGCCGAAAAGCGGAGAAGGTCTTCCTCCAGCTTGACACGTCCGGCTTCAAACATGGTCACGACGGCCGAGCCCCCGAAGGCGAAAGCCCCGAGGCGATCCCCCTTGGCGACAGTATCGCCGATTTCAAGGGGAACCAATTCGATGGATCCGACATTGGTGGCCCCCACCGGCATCTGCAGGACACGGCCGAAAAGCGGGCTCTGCAGCTCGAGGACAACGCGTTTGTTTTCCCAGAGGTACCCCAGATTGCGACGCAGGGCCATCGGGTTGACCGAAAACAGGCGCCCCCCGATCCAGTGCTGGCGGCGCAGAATGCCGCCGAGGGAGAAATGAACATGGTGGTAGTCGACCGGGCAAAGACGGCTGAGCACGAGGCTTCCACCGCGGAACCTCTCCTGCAGGTCCGGCAGGCCGCGCAGCAGGCGCTCCACATCCCACCGCTGGCCTTTCATAAAGACCCCCGTCTCCTTTCCGATTTCCGCGAACCCGAGATGCCGCCCGTCGGCGGGAAAAACCACAGCGGAGGCATCCTCCTCTACCGGCCGGGCCTGCGCCCGCAGCCGCCGTTGGAAAAAATCGTTGAAGGAGCGGAATTCCTCCAACCGTTTCTCCGCGATCCGAAGGTCCACCCCGTACTTGTCCACGAAGGGCCGTATGCGGGCCCGCGTCGCCGCTCGGTTCATGAGGCATCCGTACAGGCGGGAGACGAACGGCTGGGCGATGAGGAGCCGCGTCAGAATCCGGCCGCAGCGGTTGCCATAGGCGAGGTTCAGCCAGAATTCACCGTAAACGGCCTCCTCTTCGTGGCGGTTCTGGTAACGGTTGAAGTACCGGATTCCCTCGCGCTGCATAAAAAGATACCTACGCCCCCGGACTCCGGTCGTCAAAAGAGTTCCCCCTGTCCGGAGAGTTCGCCGCTTGCGCGGAAGAGGGAACCGAGGCTCAGTCTGCTGCGGAGGTCCGCTTCCTCCTCGAGACGCAGCAGGAGCAGCGAGGAAGCCAGCGCATCGTAAAGGGCGCAGTGCGGCTTCCGCCGCTTCTCCGGACAGTGGACCGCCACCGTGTTCGCCAAGCGCTCCCCGAGAGCGAAGAGGCGGACGAGTTCCCCGAGGCCATAACCCTCGAGGCCCGGATAAAAGGACCGGTAGAGCGCGAGGGTATCAATCCACGGGCCCCATGTGTGAACGGCCTCGCTCCCGTCCGTCCAGTCGGGAACCCGCGGCGGCAAAGGCCAGGTCCGGCCAAGGAATTGGTTTTCCGCATGCCGGTTGTGCGCGGCGAAAATTCCTTCGCGTCGCAAGCCGACAAACCACCCGTAATGCTCCGTGAAAGGCGATGCCAACGCCGCCTCAGCGGCATCGATTCCGTGCACGGCCCGGTCCTGCTCAGGGATATCCGCCGAAGGTCGGCAGAGAAAAGTGAAGCACTGCCGCAGCACGCCCCCTTCAATGAGGACGACGCCCGCCTCCACGACCCCCGTGGCGGGACTTCCCTCAAAGTCCATCATCCAGACGCGATGGTGTTTCCAGTCTTCTTCCAGAGCCATTCCCCGGCATGGTGGCCGGGCATCGGCCCAGGGGCAAGGCCGAGGCTCTGTTTGCGGATTTAACGGCTTGCGCCATTCCAAAGCGGTCCTTTCGTTCGCCACCCAATGGAGATTCCCTTCAATCCCGCCCGTTTGATCGAATCGGCCCTGCTCGAGGCCGCTGCTGACTGCGGCCTGCCCGGGGACGATTTCGCCCCGCAGGTCCGTCCGGCCGACCCGCGTTTCGGCGATTACCAGGCAAACGGGGTCCTTCCCTTTGCGAAAAAAGCGAAGCGCAACCCGCGTGAAATCGCGACGCAGTTGATCGGGGCCATGCAGGCGAGGCAGATCCTCGACCCGAATCTTGTCGAGTGGGAGATCGCCGGGCCCGGCTTTATCAATTTCACCCTCCTGCCCGCCTTTTCTCATGCCTGGTTGCAGGCCTTCTCCTGCCGCGCGGATCTGCAGGCCGGTGCCGGCACACGCCTGAAAGGACACCGGCACGTCGTCGATTACAGCTCGCCGAACACCGCCAAGGAAATGCACGTCGGCCACATCCGCTCCACGGTGATCGGCGAATGCCTCGCGCGGCTGCTCGCCTTCTCCGGAGCGGAGGTCATCCGCGACAATCACATCGGCGACTGGGGCACCCAGTTCGGCATGCTCATCTGGGCGATCAAGGAAACCGGGTACGACCTCTACGCCCGCGAAAGCGCCCGCACCGTGGCCGACCTCGAGGCCCTGTACAAGCAGGGCAACGCGGCCTACAGGGAATCGGAGGAAAAGGCCGCCGCCATTCGGGCCGAGCTGGTCAAACTGCAGCAGGGCGACGGGGAAAACCTCCGTATCTGGAAATCCATTACCGACGTCAGCTGGAAGGCCTTCGATGAGATCTATCAGCGGCTCGGTATCCGTTTCGATGAGGTCCTCGGGGAAAGTTTCTACCGCGACAAGGTCGGGCGGGTCTGGGAGGAGCTGCGGGATTGCGGCCTTGCCGTGGAGGACGACGGCGCCCTCGTCGTCTTTCACCCCGAGCACAAGCGCTTCGCCACGCAGCCCTTCATCATCCGCAAGAAGGACGGGGCCAGCAACTACGCCACCACCGACCTCGCCACCGTCCTCCACCGCAAGGAACATCTCGGGGCCGACGGCATGACCTATGTCGTCGATTCGCGCCAGTCCGACCACTTTGAGCAGCTCTTCCTCACCGTGGACAAATGGTTTGCGGCCACTGGTCGCGACCGCCCGGAAATGAACCATGTCGCCTTCGGCACCATCCTCGGCGAAGACGGCAAACCTATCAAGACGAAGGAGGGCGGCTCCGTGAAGCTTCGCGACCTGCTCGACGAGGCCGTGCGTCGGGCGGAGGTCATCGTCCGCGAGAAAAGCCCCCATCTCGACGAGGAGGAAACCGCCCGCGTCGCAAGGGCCGTCGGCCTCGGGGCCATCCGCTACGCCGATCTCTCCCAGAACCGCACCAGCGACTATCTTTTCGCGTGGGACCGCATGCTCACCTTCGAGGGCAACACCGCGCCCTACCTGCTCTACGCCGTCGCCCGCATCCACAGCATCTTCCGCAAGGCGGAAGTCGAACCGGAACGGGATTTCGCCGAGGCCGATCCACCGCAGACGGACGAGGAGAAGGCCCTCGCGCGCAAGTTGCTCGCCTTCCCCAGCACCCTTGAAATGGTTCTCGGCGACCTGCGCCCGCACGTGCTCTGCACCTACCTTTTCGAACTGGCGGGGGTCTTCAGCAGCTTCTACAACGCCAACCGCGTCCTCGGCGCGCCCCCGGAGGTCCGCGACCGGCGCCTTCTTCTCTGCGCGCGGACCCTGCTCATCCTCCGCACCGGGCTCGAGCTCCTCGGGCTCGAGACGGTGAAGCGGATGTAGCGGAAAAACGGCTCCTTCCTTACCGGATCCGCCAGCGGTAGGGATGCTTCGAGAGCATCTCCGGCCCCTTCCCCGTCACGCGGACGACGTCCTCCACCCGCACCCCGCCGAGGCCGGGGTAGTAGAGTCCCGGCTCCACTGTAATGACCTGGCCGCTACGCAGGCGCGACCCCTTCCGGTTCACCCGGGGTGCCTCGTGCACATCTAGGCCGAGTCCGTGGCCAAGCCCGTGGATGAAGCCCACCGGCACGCCGTTGTCGCGACCGGTCCGGTACCCGGCGTCCTCGAAGCGCTTCACGACACCGTCATAGATGCCGGCCCCGGACTTGCGGCTGCGGTGCTCCCCCAGCGCCCACTGCTCGGCGGTGAAGACGGTCTCGTAGAGCGCCTTCTGCGCCTCGCTCGGGTGCCCCTTCAGGTAGGTGCGGGTCATATCCCCGTGGTAGCCGGTTTTCATGACACGGGGAAAAATGTCGACGATGATCAGCTCGTGCGGGCGCAGGGGTCCGTTTCCGCGGCAATGCGGATCGCAGGCCTGATCGCCGCCGGCAACGATCGGCTGCGTCGCCACCGCTCCCTTTTCCAGGCAGGCCACCCCAATCGCCCGTTGCACGTATTCGGATGTCACGACACGACCGTTGTGGCGCAGACGCCGGCCCTCGATTTTCGCCCCGCGGAGAATCCTTTCCACCGCGCGGAAACCCGCCGCGGCGGCCCGGTTGCCGACGCGGATCGCCTCCGCCTCCGCCTCCGTCTTGCACTCCCGTTCCGGAAAAAGCTCCTCCTCCACTACCTCGATGCGCACGCCGAGGTCGCGCAGAGCGAAGGCCAACCCGGCCGGGAACTGCGATGACGTTGGCGGGGTATTTCACCCTGTTTCCGAACCGCCTCTTCGCCCGTTCAATCCAGTCTTCAAGCGCCAGCACTTCATCGCAGGCGCTTTCTTTCCGCACGCGGGCGAATTCCAGCTGGCTCACGACCGCGACTTTTTTCCCTTCGAGGGTAAAAGCAATGAACGGGTCCGGTACGGACACCCCGGTAAAGTAAAACATGTCCGCGTCCCGCTCCGAGTCCGCATAGAGGAGAAGCTCCGGCTCCTTCCGCTTCGCTCCTTTTTTCTTCATACGCCAAAGATGATTGCCCTCACGGCCCTGTCTATAACATTTCCCCGCATGCATCCCCGTGGCCTATTCCTGTTCCTGAGTTTCCCCTTCCTCCTGATCGTTGCCGCCTGTCAGCCCGATTCCTCCCCGCCCGAGCCTGCCGATTTTGAGACATGGCTTCCATTGCGTATCAATGAAGTCGACTTCAAAGCCCAGATCGCCCTTACCCCGACCGAACAGCGCAACGGGCTCATGCGCCGCGAAAGCCTGCCCGCCGACGGCGGCATGCTCTTTCCCTACCAACGGCCCCAGCGCATGTCCTTCTGGATGGCCAACACGCCCCTGCCCCTCGACATTGGCTTCTTCGACGCGGAGGGAACCCTGCGCGAAATTCATCGCATGGTTCCCTTCGACCGCAGCCGGACCACCTCCTCCTCCGATGAGATCCAGTTCGCCCTCGAGATGAACCGCGGCTGGTTTTCCGCCAACGGCCTGCGCCCCGGTGGCGTCATGGACCTTGAGCTCCTACGCGCGGCCCTCCGCCGCCGCGGCGCCGACCCGGCGGAATTCGGGCTCTGATTCGACGGGCCAAAGTCTGACGACTTCGGCTACCTCCTGAACCGTAGCCGAAGTCGTCAGACTTTGGCCCGTCACCCCCTCAGGAGATCCGGCCCTCGTCGAACTCGATCATATCGGCGAAGGACAACAGATCCTCGCGCTGCCCCGCGCCCATCTGCTCCTTCGCCTTCCGCAGGGCCTCCCGCCCCATCTCGCTCATACCCTTCTGCACCAGCTCGCGGTTCCATTCGTGCACGCGCAGGTCTTCGGGAAAGAGTTCGCGAAGCTTTCGATCCAGCCGTTCCTCATCCGCCCCGGCCTCCTCGACCGCGTCCATGACGTCCTGCGGATCGATGCCCAGATGCAGGCAGAGAAAGCGGTCGAACCCGCGGCAGAAATTCCGCTGGTACGAGGCCGGCAGCTCACCGCGCAGGTGCTTACGGATTTTCGCGATAAAACGCGGCAGGTGCAGCAGGCCGGTGGACGCATGCGGAAGGTAGGGGGAAGGCAAGTCGTAACAGATAACCCCGGTGGGACCGTTTTCTGATGGCTTCATTGGCCACGAACTTTGTCCCAGCCCGCGCCTTTGACAATACGGGAAAGCCGACCCACCGTTACCCCTTCTTTATGAAAGTCATCTGGCGCGTCTCCCAATACCTTTTCCGTTACCGTCTCCTTTTCGGGGTCGTGCAAATGCTGGCCATCGGCATGACGCTGCTGCTGATCGCCATTCCCAAAAGCATCGAAAAAATTCTGACGGACATCAAAGCCGAAGGCGAGGCCCAGACGCTCCTGCTCGGGATCCTCGGGGTAGTGGCCCTGTACCTCGGCAGCGAGATTTTCAACGGCCTCCGCATCATCTGCAACAACACCCTCGAACAGCGCGTCCTCTTCGATATGCGGCGCGACCTCCACCAGAAACTCCTGCGCCTGCCCGTCTCCTTTTACGACCAGCGCAAATCCGGCGAAATATCCTCCCGCGTGATCGAGGATGTCATGGCGGTGGAGCGCGCCCTTCTCGACGGAACCGAACTCGGGGGCCGCGCCATCGTCACCATCATC
>JAAAOD010000108.1 GCA_009908535.1 Verrucomicrobiota bacterium | reverse complement strand
GCGTTCGGCGGCAAGCCGCCGCAGGGCTTCACAGACCACGTAGCAGCCGCTTTTGTTGTCGAAGGCCCGGGCGATGCCGATGTTCCCGTGCATCAGGTCAAAGGCTTGGTCATAAACGGCGACGTCGCCGATGCTGACGCGCTTGAGGGCGTCTTCCTTGTCCTTGGCCCCGATGTCGATCCAGAGATTCTGCTTCTCCGGGATTTTCTTGCGTTCTTCGGAAGTGAGGAGATGGATCGCGCGGCGCCCGGTGACGCCTTTGACCACGCCGTTGCGTGTAAGGATCTCGACCCGCCGGCCCGAAATCGTGTTCAGGTCGATCCCGCCGACAGTGTCGAAATAGAGGAATCCTTTCTCGTCCACGTAGCTGATCAGAAGTCCCAGCTCGTCCATGTGACCGGTCATCAGGAGGGTCGGGCCCGATTTTGTATCCAGATAACTGATACGATTGCCGAGGGCGTCCTTCTCGTAGCGGTCGGCCGCGGAGGCCATGTGGCGGTCGACGACCGCCTGGGCTTCGTGCTCGTAACCGGAAGGCGAGCGGGCGTTGAGAAGATCGACCAGAAATTCAGGTGCGCTTTCGGATTTTGCCATGAAGGCAAGCGTAGATAACCGCTTTCCGCTTTGGCCACGAAAATTTCCGCTCGTCGGGAGCCAAAGCTCTTCTTTTCTTCATCCCATGATTCTCTTTCCCGCCATCGATCTGAAAGGAGGCCGCGTCGTGCGCCTGGCCCAGGGACGCGCCGACAAGGAAACCGTCTACAGCAACGATCCCGCCGAACCTGCGAAACGGTTTCGCGACGGCGGCGCAAGCTGGCTCCACGTCGTCGACCTCGACGGCGCCTTCACCGGCGAACAGGCCAACGCCCGGGCCGTCCAGTCCATTCTTCGCGAAGGCCTAAAGGTCGAGCTCGGCGGCGGGATCCGCACCGTCGAGGCCGTCCGGCGCTGGATCGATTGCGGTGTCCAACGCGTGATTATTGGAACCCAGGCCGTCATCGACCCGGATTTCCTCCGCAAATGCCTCGAGAGCGTGCCCGCCGAACGGCTCGCCGTCGGGATCGATGCCCGCGATGGCAAAGTCGCCGTGCGCGGCTGGATCGAGACTGTCGATAAATCCGCGCTCGATTTTGCAAAGGAAGTTGAGGCCGCCGGCATTCCTACGCTCATCCATACCGATATCTCCACCGATGGCATGATGACCGGACCGAACCTCCAGGCTCAGGAGGCCGTCCTGCGCAACACCGGGCTCAACCTCATCGCCTCCGGGGGCGTCAGCTCCCTCGAGGATCTCCGTGCTCTGCGCGATCTCGCTGTGCAGTATCCCCAACTCATCGGCGTCATCAGCGGCAAAGCCGTTTATGATGGAAAGTTGCCCCTCGAAGAGGCCTTTCAGCTGCTCGCATGATCCTTCATGAGACAGCGATCGGGGAGACTCGGGAGGTTGGGCCGCCCGCGCTGCGTCAGCGCTATTTTATTAGACATAATACATATTGTGCAGTTTCCGGTGGTCCGGCGCCGATGGTTCAGCGACGGGATCGTTGAAACGGCAGTCGCTTTACGACGTAGCGAACCCGCGTCCCCGTAGCGAACGAGCGACAGCGGTTCGGTCCGCACGACGTAGCAAACCAGCGACAGCGGTTCGGTCCGGAAGAGGATACGAAGGCTCTCGCCCGTTCGCTACGGTTCGGCCGCCTCGGAGGCAGTGGGCCAAACTCTTACGAGTTCGGCTACTTCCAAATCCACGCGCGTTAGCCCGTAGGTCCGCCGGGAACCACTCCGCGAAAGCCGATCCTCCTTCGGGCCCTTCGGGCCGTGAAAGGTTTTTTTGGTCTCTGTACCCCGACCGGCGCCCCTCCTTCGTCGGGGCTTGGTCGGGGCTATCCTCCTTGCGGACCTCCGGCCCGCTTGGCGCCGCCGTAGCGAACGAGCGAGAGCCGTTCGGACAACCCGGCCAAAGTCTCACGACTTTGGCTACCTCGGAGGCGACGGGCCAAAGTCTCACGACTTCGGCTACCAACGGGCCAAACTCTTACGAGTTCGGCTACGCCAAAAAGAAGACCTTCCGGAGATCCGGAAGGCCTTGGGAAAAGCGGGGGGAAACGCGGCGCGTTTCCGACATTCGCGGCGGCGGACTACCGGCGGCGGCGGCGGAACTTGTTCTGGAATTTCTCGACGCGGCCGGCGGAGTCGACGAAGCGTTTTTCGCCGGTGTAGACGGGATGGGAATCCATGGTGATATCGCGGACGACGACCTGATATTCGACCCCGTCGATCGTCTCGGTTTTGTCGGACTTAACGGTGGACCGGGTGAGGAAATTCTTACCGGTGGAGACATCGCGGAAGCAGACCGGATGGGTTTTGGGATGGATTTTTTCCTTCATGAGCGGGTGACCTCCAATGGGAAGCTGGGAATGTCGCGAGGAATGTTCAACCCTGACGGGCTTTAAAGCGCGGGTTGGATTTACAGATGACGTAGACGCGACCGCGCCGACGGACCACCTGGCAATCCGGGTGACGCGTTTTCAACGACTTGAGGGAGGATGCTACTTTCATTTTTGGAAACGGTTAAAACGGAGGAAAAAAGACGCGCCTATCTGGCCTGTCAACAGGAATTCCCGGCGGGAATGCCCCCTACCCGCGCTGGAGTCCGGCGGTCAGTTCACGCATTTTTGCGCGGAGCTCGTGAAGGATCTTTTCGGGCTGGTCGGGCTGGCGGGCGATACAGTTGACGAGGGCGCTGCCGACAACGGCTCCATCGGCGACGGAGGCGACCTGTCGGACGTGGTCGGCGGTGGAGATGCCGAAGCCGACGACGAGGGGCCGGTCCGTAACGGCCTGAATGGCAGCGACTTTTTCGTCCAGATTGCCGGCCATGGATTTTCGTTCTCCGGTCACGCCCTCGCGGCTGACGTAGTAGACGAAGCCTGTCGTGTGTTCGGCGATGAGGCGGAGCCGCTCCGGGGGCGAGGTCGGTGCGGCGATGAAGACGGTTTTGAGACCGTATCTGGCGCAGGCGGTTGCAAGCTCTCCGGCCTCTTCGGGCGGCAAATCCAGTGTCAGCAAGGCATCGACCCCGGCGGCGGCGGCGCGCTGTGCGTAAGCATCGATTCCCCTGGCGAAAACGAGATTATAGTAGGTGTAGAAGACGATGGGGACCTCGGAAAATTCCCGGATGGCCGCCACCTGCTGGAAGACCCTTTCCTGATTCATGCCGCCGGCGAGTGCGCGTTCGGCGGCCAGTTGGTTGGTGAGCCCGTCGGCGAGCGGATCGGAGAACGGGACGCCGAGTTCGAGGATGTCGGTGCCCTCCTCGATCAGGGAGCGGCAAACCTCAAGGGAGGTGTCCGGGTTCGGATCACCGGCACAGACATAGGCGATAAAGCAGGCACGGTTCTCGGCAGCGGCTTTCGTAAAGGCGGACTGGATACGGTCGAATGAGGACTCCATGATCGAAACTTCTAAGGTGGCAGGGATGAAAACCCGGTGCAAGCGCGCGCATGGACGGATCAGGAGCGCGGAACCACCTGGACGGGCACGGCATTTTCCGGGACCAGGTATTTTTCGGCGAGGGCCTCGAGTTCCGACGGTTTCACGGTGTCCCAGAAATCGGCGAAGCTGCGGGCCCAATCGAGGCGCTCGGGCTGGGCCTGGGCGCGTTGAAGGACGCTGTTGAGCCAGTAGCCGTTGCTGCGCCGGTATTCCTCGATCTGGTTCTTCACCGGTTCGACGGCGCGGACGAGCTCATCCTCGCTGATTCCGTCCGTGACAAGATCTTCCGCGATGTCGAAAAGCATCCCCTCGATCTGTTCGGCCTGTTCCGGATCGACGCCGACAAGGGCCCGGATAAAGCCATATTTCGGATACACCTCGCTGCTGTTGTTGTAGGCATAGGGGCTGTAGGCCTCCCCGATGGCCTCGCGGATCTGTACGCGCATGCGATCGGAAAAGACGCGTGCGAGCAGGCTCAGGCGGCGGACTTTTTTGATATCGGTCTGGCCGGTGGTCCCCCAGTTGACGGTGGTCACGGCCCGGTTGCCCGTAGTGACATAGGAATACGTCTTCTTTTCCGCGTCGGAGGGAAAGGCGACCCGGCGAAGACCGGGCCGGCGTTCGTACTCCGCGGTCCTCTCTGGAAGCGCGCCAAAGGTGGAGCGCACCTGTTCAATGACGCCCTCCGGATCCGAAAAGTCCCCGACGACGGCAATTTCCAGATAACCTCTGGCGAGCGCTTCCGTCATCCAGTCACGGACTTCCGCCATGGTGCGCGCCTCCAGTTCCCCGCGTTCCGGGAAACCGAAACGATGATCCTCCCCGGCGAGGTAATGGGCGGCCTTGTCCTGAAGGATACCCATGGGATCGTGTTCGAGCTGCGTGTAGAGGGCGTCAAGCTGGCGAAAAAAGACCCGCCTGCCCTCCTCGCGAAAAGCAGGATCGGTGAGGTAAGCCGCGAGCACCTGCAACTGCCTGAGCAGGTCCTCCTCGGAAGTGGTTCCTGACAACTGGAAAAAATCGCCCTCGACGGAAAATCCGCGGCTGACCGTTTTCCCGGCGAGGAGCTGCTTCAATTCGTCCTCGGTATGCTTGCCGAGACCGCCGGCAAGGAACGCCTGCTGGGCGAGAATGCGCAGGCCCGGCTGGTCGGCGGGAACGAGAACGCCGCCATGGCCGAAGCTGACCCCGACGCGGAGGGTGTTGGCCTCGAAATCGGTTTGCTTGAGGTTGAGCTTCACCCCGTTGCCGAACTTGACCTGCCGGATGTCGAGATCCTTGTGGTAGTTGTTTTCCACGACATCGAAAGGATCACCAAATTCGGTGTAGGCGAATGCCTTTGCCGTTGCCTGCTCCGGTTCGCGTGCGGGCAGCTCCCGGGCATGGTCGAAGGACTCGTTCACTTCCCGGGCGAAGTTGCCGCCCACATAGACAAGCCGGTCCTTCGTATCCCATGCCTCCCGGAAGGCCGTGGTAACCGAATCGGGAGTGACCTTTTCGAGAGCCGGGACCAGCAGGTCGCGCTGGCTGGCCGGACTGAGAAATACCCGGTTATCCCGCACGGAGCGGACCAACGCGCTGGAAAGGTCGCGGCTCTTACGCGTTTCGGCGCGGCGGGCGGCCTCCTCGAGGGCGTTGATACGGTTGGCCACCGCTTCTTTTATTTCCGCTTCTGTAAAGCCATGTTCCCACGCGGTCTTGAGTTCCCGCATGCCGAGGTCGAGGGCTGCGCGCCAGTCCTCCGTGCGCGTCGGCAAGGACAAGCCCGTGTAGCGGATGAATTCCATCCAGCGGTAATCGTAACCGGAGCCGCCGGTGATGGGCGCGTTTTCCTTTTTGCTGAGCCGTTCCAGGCGGCGGGAAAGGGCGGCGTTGGCGACGCCGCGTTCCATCTGCGCCACGCGGTTCGCGAGCGTATCGGGACGCGGCCCGATGGCGCGCCTTGCGTACACGCCGACGCTGTCCTGCGGGAGTTCCGCGTTGCTGTAGAGGCGGAAGCGTTCCTCACCGGTCGCGAGGGTACCGTCGCCCGGTTCCTCCGGCAGCGTATCCGGATTTTTCATATCGCCGAAATACTGGCGGAACTTTTCCAGCAACCGTTCCGGCTCGATATCGCCGACCCCGATGAGGACCATACGCTCCGGAATGTACCACTTGCGGTAGTAATCGACGAGGTCCTGACGGGTGCACATGCGGACAACATCGGCGTCCCCGATAGGCAGCCGTTCCGCGAGACGGGATTCGGGGGCGGCAAACTTCAATTCGTCAACGTAGGCGCGGTACGCAGGGGTGTCGCGGTCGCGCAGCTCGCTGAGAACGACGCCCTTTTCCTTTTCAATTTCCTCCTCCTCAAGCAGCATGCCGTCAGCGTAGTCCCGCAGGAGAGTCAGGCCTTCCTCGAGGACTTTCCCTTCCGCCTCCGGCAGCTCCAGCTTGTAGACCGTCTCCTTGAACCCGGTATGCGCGTTCGTGTCGGGTCCGAAAGCCATGCCGAGGCGCTGGAAATACTCGACCATCTCCCCGGCGGAAAAATTCTCCGTTCCGTTGAAGGCCATGTGTTCGAGGAGATGCGCGAGGCCTTTCTGCCGGTCGGTTTCGTGAAAGCTCCCCGCCTCCACCAGCAGCCGCAGGCTGAGACGTCCGGGCGGTTCCTCCCATGGAAGGATGGCGTAGCGGATACCGTTCTCGAGCGTCCCCCACTCCACCGCCGGGTCGGCGGGAAGGTCGCTGCCTTCCGTTTCGTGTGGAAACGGGCGCGCGGCCGAAGCAACGCTGACAGAGAAAGCAATTAGGAGAATAAGGGGAAAGAAGGTTTTCTGCTTGTTCATAAAGTTGGCTTTCGGGAAAAGTACGAAGCTGAAGGAATGGTCATTGTCTACCGCATTTTGTTTCTTCCCGCGCTCCTGCTGCTGTTGCCGAAGTATTTGCTGCGGATGTGGCGTCGGGGGGGCTACCGGGAAGGATTTGCGCACCGATTCGGAATTTTAAAGGACGTCCCTCCCCGCCGCAAGGCGGTGCGCAGGATTTGGATCCAGGCGGTCAGCGTCGGCGAAATCCTTGCCGTGATTCCCCTGTTGAAGCGGCTCGCCGCCCGCGACGATGTGGAGGTGGTGCTGACGACAACAACCAGCACCGGGTTTGCTCTCGCGAAGGAACGCCTTGCCGAACTCACCGTCTGGCAGGGCATCTTTCCGCTCGATTTTGTGCCCTTCAGCGCGCGCACGTTCCGGCGGCTGCAACCGGATCTGACCGTCCTCATGGAGGGCGAGCTCTGGCCGGAACATATCCACCAGGCCCGTCGGCGCAGCATTCCGGTGGTCCTCATCAACGGTCGGCTCTCGGATCGGTCCTTTCGTCGGCATCACCGGCTGCGACGCTGGACCACTGCTTGGTTCCGGCACCTCGCCGCCATTCTGGCCGGCAGTGAAACCGACCAGGAGCGGTTTCAGGCCCTCGGATGGCTGCCCGCGGACAAGGTCCGTCTGACCGGCAACCTGAAGCTGGATGTCGATGTGGAAGCTCAGCTCGATGCTGAAAGCTGCCAGCAGCTGCTGAACGAGGCCGGTTTTTCCGGTGGGGAACCTCCGCAAATCCTTCTTGGTTCCTCGACATGGCCGGGAGAAGAAAAAGCACTGTTGCGCGCCTATGCCCGCTTGCGGGAATCCTTCCCGCAATTACGTCTTCTCCTTGTTCCCCGCCACGCGGAGCGGCGGGGAGAGATCCGCATTGTTGTCGAAGAAGCCGGGTTTCCGTTTCACTTCCGTTCCACCGGAACGGCGGCAGCGCCCGGAAACAAGGTCTACGTCGCTGATACGACCGGCGAACTGCGCAGGCTGACGGAGCTGGCCGATGTCGTTTTCATCGGCAAGTCACTCCCCCCGAACGCGGGCGGACAGACGCCGGTGGAAGCGGCGGCCCTCGGGAAACCGCTTCTCTTCGGCCCGGAAATGTCCAACTTCCGCGATATTGCCCGGCGTCTAACGAAGGACGGGGCCGCGCGGACGGTCGCCAGCGATGGCGAGCTGACGAAGGCCGTGCGGGAACTGCTGCAGAATCCGGAAGAACGGACCGCCATGGGCCGGCGCGCCCGCGCCTTTATCGAATCCAGCCGCGGGGCCACCGCCCGCACGGCGGCGGCGCTGCTGGATCTGTTGCCTCCGGGGTAGCGAACGGGCGACAGCCGTTCGGATTGCGGGCCGAATCGCTGTCGCTGATTCGCTACGGGGATCGTGTCGCCGATCCGCCACGGGGATTCCCGCCTCCGGGGTAGCGAACGGGCGACAGCCGTTCGGATTGCGGACCGAATCGCTGTCGCTGATTCGCTACGGGGACCGTGCCGCTGAATCGTTACGGGGGGCCGAGCAGGGAGGCGGCCCGCAGGGTGCCTT
>JAAAOD010000227.1 GCA_009908535.1 Verrucomicrobiota bacterium | reverse complement strand
GTTCGCTTCGGTCATCCCTTTCTTCGTCTATTACCGCGTCCCCAAAGGCAAAAAGAATATTTTTACCGCCCGAATCCGGGTATCAATGGGCGTTGACAACGGTTTGCGCCCTGACCTCTTCTATCTCGCGTGGGTACGCCGTCGAATTCCAACCTGAAAGCCGTCCTTTTCGACCTCGACGGCACGCTCATCGACCATTTCCGCACCATTTACCGGTGCTACCGCTACGCGCTCGACAAGCTCGGGCTCGAACCGGTCACCTACGATCAGGTACGCGCGGCCGTCGGCGGCTCTATTGTCGTGACCTTCGGAAAGCTGATTCCCCAGCCCCTCGTCGATGAGGCCGTCGTCCATTTCCGCGAGGAATTCGACCGCATCTGGCATGAGGATATCGACGTTCTTCCCGGGGCGAAATGGATCCTCGATTCCCTGCACGATCGCGGCTGGAAGCTGGCCGTCTTCACGAACAAAGAAGGCGACCGGGCCCGCCGCGTCCTCGGCCATGTCGGCCTCGCCCACCGCCTCGACGGCATTTACGGTACGCTCGACACGCCGTTCCGGAAGCCGCAACCCGCCTTCACCCATCATGTTCTGCGCGAACTCGGCGTCGAAGCGGCGGAGGCCTGCATGATCGGCGATTCTCCCTACGATGTGGATGCGGCCGCCGTGGTGGGTATGCCCTGCTATGCCGTCGCGACAGGGTCCCATACCCGCGAACAATTGCGGGAAGAGACGGAGGCCGCCGGGGTGTACCGGGACCTGCCCGAGCTGGGAACCGACCTCTTCGGCTTACCCGGTGCGGAGGAACGGACCGCCTGAGCGATGAGCGCTCGCCCGCCAGCCGGGTCCGGCGAACCCGAAGATCACCTCGAAGGCGTCCTCGAGCGCATCATTTACAGCAACCCGGAAAACCAGTTCTGCGTCGGGGAGGTGCGGGAGGAAAGCGGCTCCGTCCACACCGTCACCGGGGTCATGCCGCAGGTGCAATGCGGGGAGACCCTGCAGCTGAAAGGCTTCTGGGAGACCCATCCCCGGCACGGACGCCAGTTCAAGGTGAACGAATGCGCCTCCACCCTGCCCGCCTCGGTGTATGGGATTCGCAAATACCTCGGCAGCGGGCTTGTTCCCGGCATCGGGAAAACCTATGCGCGCAAGATCGTCGAGGCTTTCGGAAAGGATACCTTCAGCGTCATCGAGGAGGATTCCGCGCGCCTGCGCGAGGTCGAGGGCATCGGCCCCAAGCGCGCGCATGAGATCAAGCAGGCGTGGGATACGCAGCGCGCCAGCCGCGAAATCATGCTCTTCCTGCAGACCTACGGCGTGTCCGTGCGCAACTGCCTGCGCCTTGTGAAAAAGTACGGCGGCCAGGCGAAGCAGATCCTGCTGCAGGATCCTTATACCACCGCACGGGAAATCGAGGGGATCGGCTTCAAGACCGCCGACCAGATCGCCCGCAATCTCGGGTTCGGTTTTGAATCGCCGGAACGCCTCGAGGCGGGCCTGCTCCACGTGCTCCGCGACCTCGAATCCGCCGGCAACACCGCCCTCCCCCGCGGCATCCTCCTGGAGGAGGCCGAACGCCTGCTCGAGGTGGAAAAGACGGAGCTGGAACCGCACCTCGGCCATCTTGTCGAGGACGGGCATCTCGTGCCCGTCCCGGGTACCGACCTGCTGCAATTGCCGGTCAACCGCGCCCGCGAGCGCTCCATCGCGGCCCAGCTGGCCCGTCTTCGCGTCGTCGGCTCCGCGCTTCCGCCCATCAAGGTGGAGGTGGCCATCCGCTGGGCGCAGGAACGCAGCGGCATCGCCTTTGCCCCGGAACAGGCGGAGGCGCTGCGCTCCGCCCTCACGAGCAAGGTCTCCATCCTCACCGGAGGTCCGGGTACCGGCAAGACGACCATCCTCCGCAGCCTTGTCGCCATTCTGAAGGCGAAAAAGGTGGTGCTCAGCCTTGCCTCGCCCACCGGGCGCGCGGCCCAGCGACTCTCCGAATCCACGGGCGAGAACGCCGCCACCCTGCACCGGCTCCTCCGTTTCGACCCTGCCGAGGGCCGCTTCACCGTGGACGAGGACCACCCGCTGAAGGCCGCCTTCGTCATTGTCGATGAGGCCAGCATGCTCGATAACGCCCTCGCCGCCGCCCTTTTCCGTGGCCTCTCGCCGGATACGCACCTGCTTCTCGTCGGCGATGTGAACCAGCTCCCCAGCGTCGGGCCCGGCAACGTCCTCAAGGACCTGATCGAATACGGAGGGGTCCCGGTCGTCCGCCTCGAACAGATTTTCCGCCAGAGCGAACACAGCAACATCGTCACGACCGCGCACGCCCTCCTCGGCGGGCAGGCCTCCCCGCCGAAAACCGCGCGCCAGCTGGACGAACTCGACCCACGCTGGGATCTGCAGTTCCTGAGCGCGCCCGATCCCGGACGGTGTATTGAATTTCTCGAGGACCTCGTCACGGACTGGATGCCGAAGCGGCTGCCGTCGTATCCGGTTCTTCGCGACGTGCAGGTGCTCGCCCCCATGCACCGCGGCCTTGTCGGTATCCGGGAAATCAATACGCGCCTGCAGAAGAAGCTCAACCCCGAGGCCGCGGGCGTGCGTTTCGGCGACACCTTCTTCTCCGTCGGCGACCGCGTCATCCAGATGCGCAACAACTATGACAAGAACATTTTCAACGGCGACCTCGGCACCGTCACCAAGGTCCAGCCGGACGCGGGCACGGTGGCGGTGGCCTTCAACAACCGCGAGGTCGACCTCGAGCGCATGGAGATGATCGACCTCGAGCTGGCCTACGCCATCTCCATCCACAAGTCGCAGGGCAGCGAGTTCCCGGTCGTCGTCATTCCCCTCCTCAAGCAGCATTACGTCCTGCTGCAGCGGAACCTCCTTTACACCGCCATCACGCGGGGCCGTAAAAAGGTCGTTGTTCTCGGCGATCCGGCGGCATGGGGCATGGCGGTACGCAACACCGAACAGCAGAAGCGCCACACCGGGCTGCCCGCGCGGCTGGAGGACCTGCACTCAGCCGCCGGCGAAAATACCGGCGATCGCGCCGGTGTATAGGCAGGCCAGCGTCCCCCCGAGGACCGAGAGCAGGGCCAGTCGGCTCAGGTTGCCCCGCTGGTCAGGGGCGAGGACGGCGATGCCGCCGATCTGGATGCCCATCGAGCTGAAATTGGCGAAGCCACAGAGGGCATAGGTCGCGATGAGGACGGACCGTTCCGTCAGGATGCCACCTTCGCGGATCATGCTCCCGAGCTGCTCGTAGGCGACGAACTCGTTCGCGACCAGCTTGACGCCGAGGAGCTGCCCCATCGGCAGCAGATCGCCGGGATCAATCCCGATGATGAAGGCGACGGGCGCGAAAACCAGTCCGAAGACCGCCTCGAGACTCAGTTCCTCGAAGGCCCCGCCCGTCCATTCCGCGACGAGGCCATTGAGGCCGGTGATGTCCCCGAACCCGGTGGCGAGGAAGTTGAAGAGCGCGATGAAGGCCAGGAAGGTGATCAGCATCGCGCCGATGTTCAGGGCCAGCATAAGTCCCTGCGAGGTCCCCTGGCTGGCGGCGTCGAAGACGTTGTCCCCGAGTTTTTCGCGGCTCACCTGCAGGCGGCGGTCCACTTCCTCGGTCTGCGGAAAAAGGATCTTCGCCGCCACGATGGCCGCCGGCGCGGAGAGAAAGGAGGCCGTGAGGAGGTGCTTGGCAAAGGCCTCCTGGCTTTCCGGATCGGAACCACCGAGAATCCAGACGTAGGCGCCGAAGACCCCGCCGGCGATGGTCGCCATCCCGCCGGTCATCAGGCAAAGCAGCTCCGAACGCGTCATCTTTGAAATGTAGGGCTTCACCATCAGGGGCGCCTCCGTCTGGCCGACAAAGACGTTCGCCGCCGCCGCGAGGCTCTCGCTTCCGGAAAGGCGCATGGAGCGCTGCAGCAGCCAGGCAAATCCCCGCACGAGGACCTGCAGCCAGCCGAGGTAGTACAGGACCGAGGTCAGGGCGGAAAAAAAGATCACCGTCGGCAGCACCTTGAAGGCGAAGATCAGTCCGAAGCCGGAAAAGCCTCCCTGCCCGTCGGCGATGCGCTCGTTCACCCCTTCCCAGAAATCCGGCCCCGCCCCGAGAAAGCCGAAGACAAAGCTCGTCCCCGCGTCCGTGAAACTCAGCAGGGCGACAAAGAACGACGAAATCCACTCGATCGGCTTGTCCGCGTTCGGCACCTTCAGGATCAACACCGCGAGGAGCAGTTGCAGAAGGAGACCGGAAATGACCAGACGCCAGTCCACGGCGCTGCGGTCACGGCTGAAAATCCACGCGATCCCGGTCAGGGCGACAAGGCCGGCAAGCCCGCGTACCGCGTCTACAATCCATTCCATGCGTTTCTGGGATGCATGCGGGCCGCTCCCTCGGCAACAGTAAAGAGGCGGGGATGATCCGGGGAGACAGGTGATTCCGTTATACCTGTGTAGGGCCGGGGCTTGTCCCCGCGCCCACAATGCCTCTAAGGCGACGGGGCCCCCGCGCAAGGCGGTGCCCTACGGGCCGGAAAACTTCGGAATCGGCTGCGAATGAAGCTTCGGCGTTGCGCGCTTCTGGAGATCCCGGATCTCCTTTTCCACCGTCTGCACGGCTTTCCTGGTATCCAGCGTTTCCATGGTCAGGGAGGTGCTTCGGGAAGCGCCGCCGGGCAATTCGATGACCCGGCCCTGTCCGCGCTCGAACTGTCGGGCATTCGGGTAGGCGGTGCCGGGCTCGAAGCCGGTCACGTAGCCGTCCTCGACGGCGGCGGTGTTTTTCCAGAGGGAAAAACAGGGGAAATCGCGGATGGAAAACCGCAGCACGGAGGCAAGGTTGCCGGCGGCGTTGCGCAGCATGGCGAGGGTCTCCCGCGACCGGGGTTTGGCGGCCAGTTCCATGAAGTAAACCTGTTCGACAAAGCCGGCCGTCGGTGCCCCGTAGCGATCGAACCGCTTGCATCCCTCCGCGGCCCGGGCGTCTCTGGGGGCCATTTTTTTCAACGGAGCAAGGAAGCGCGCCCCCTTTTCGAGAAGCGGCTTCCCGTAGTTCACATGATAAAGCAGTTGGTGCTCGCAGGGCTGATTCCCGATATTGGTGACGGTGTCGTTGATGGTGAGCGCACCCGTGCCAAACGCCGTGCGGATCTCGGTGGTCAGGCGCAGGCTTGGTCCGAAAAGCATCGTTTCCTCCACCTCGCCGCGCAGGATCATCTCTTCCGGGGTGATTTCGAGGCCGACCTTTCGCGCCGGCGTATTGGCAATCCTCCCGTGCAGATTGAGGAACTCTTCGGAGGGATTGCCATTGTTGTCGACCATCACGTCCGGGCCCGGCGCCCCCATGCTGCTCAATCCGCAGCGCACAATCCACTCGTTGAAGCCCTTGAGCCAGCCGAGGCCGCCGCGCTCCTGCAGATTGATGAAGGCGGGATGCACGGGATCCTTGACCGGTGAATCCCATCCGAAGCGCGTTCCGCCGCTCTCGGCCTTGAGGATCCCCATCCCGCGGGTCGGCAACACAGCGAAAGACAGTTTTCCGTTATCGATCTCGACCACGTCCACCCCCTCCTGAAGCCCACCCCGCAAGGTGGTTGTGCGTACCGACCAACCCGATTCCGGGCAGGCCGGAAGCATGGACGCATCGAAAAAAACATCCTCCAGCCGGCGGCGGTTGTCGGTATCGAGGAAAGTGGTGGTGAATAGAGGTTTCATCTGATTGTGCTTTTACGGTTTGGGAAATTCGGCTTTTTGACAAGCTTCCGCCTCGCCGTAAAGCCTGCGGAAATTGGTCTCCAACCGCCGGCGCAGCTCCGCCTCCTCCATCCCCCGGAGTTCGGCGACGCCGCGACAGGCGGTGAGAATTTCGCGCGGATCGTGCAGCGGATTTCCCTCGGTATCGATTAATGGATACGCGGCCATACCTGTTCCCGGGGCCATGTCGGGCGCATCCGTCTCAAGGAGAAGGCGGTCCTCCGGGCAGGCGGCGACCGCTTTGCGCATCCGCTTACGATGAGGGGCGAGGGCGTAGGCGGAAAAGGAGAAATACGCCCCCAGCTCCAGCAGCTGCCGCTGCACTTCGAGCGAACCGCCAAAGCCGTGCACATGGAACCCGCGCGCGGGCAGAGGTTCCTCGCCGAGGATACGCAGCAGGGCATCCCATGCCCGCAGGCAGTGGATGACCGGAACAAGCCTGAACTCCCCCGCAAGGCGCAACTGCCGCCGAAAAACGTCTTCCTGGAGCGTCTCCTCCCGCGGCTCGATCCACCGGTCAAGCCCGATTTCGCCCACGGCAAGGACGTCGTCCGCGCTTGCCAGCCGCTGGCGTAAGTGATCCTCCCAGTCGTCCTCCAGTTCTCCGTTCGCTTTCCACGGATGCACGCCGAAGGCGCGATAAAAGCGCCGGCCCGGCGGTGGTTTCATTGCCGCCACAGCCGCCCAGTCCCGAGGCGAAGTACCGTTGAGCAGGCTGACATCCGCCGCCACCGCTTCCGGTTCCTCCGCGAAGAGGGCGCGCAGGCGCGCATCGTGGAGATGGACGTGCGCGTCGACAATCATCCGGTCACTGACGGCAGTGCGGCCAAGGGATCAGGTGCCGGCGTCCTCGAGGCAACTTTTGGCAAAGCGCTTGATGCGGTTGTCGACCTGTCCCAGCCCGTTGCGCCGGTTACTCGAAAGGTGCTGATCAACACCGACTTCCTCGAGAAAGCGGACGTCACCCTCGAGGATCGCCTCCGGTTTTTCCCCGCTGTAGTAGTCACAGATGATGGCCGCGATGCCCTTCACGATGGCGGAATCGGAATCGGCCCGGAACCGGCAGACCCCGTCGTGGAATTCGGGTACCAGCCACAGTTGAGACTGGCAGCCCTCCACCCGGAAAGTTTCGGTGCGCAGCTCCGGGGAAAGGGGCTCGTGATGTTTCCCGTGATCAACGATGTAGGTGAACCTTTCAAACCTGTCCGGCAGAAGACTCATTTCCTCCACAAAGCGATCACTTTTTTCCTTGAGGGACATAATGCGGTAAGGTCGTGCGGTCGACGCCGCTTGTCAACGGCCCGCGCCCTCACATGGAGCGGATGTCCGCGTAGTCGCCGCTTTGCACGCTGCTGGGAAGCTGGGCCAGCACGGGCGCGATGGCCTCCGCGGCGGCTCCCGGATCCGGCATGTCCGCGGTGCCGCGGGCGGCCTTGAGGCGCCTCACCGTGCTGAAAGGGGCATCGTCCTCGATGCTGCTGATGTACTCCTGCATAGCGGTGTCGATCAGCCCCGGGGCAAAGGCGCTGAAATGCGTGTCGGGAAATTCGGCCGCGTACAACTTGATCAGCATGTTCAAGGCCGCCTTGGAAAGGCTGTACCCGTTCCATCCCCGGCTCCCGCTGACGGAGGCCCCGGAGGAAATTCCCACCACCTGGCGCACGCCGTCGGGAGCCGACAGCAGCTCATCAAGGATCCACTTGTTCGCCCAGAGATTGATTTCCATCGTCGAGCGCATCTCCGCAAGATCGGCCTCCCGCATGTCGGCGATGGTGCCCAGTACGCCCGCATTGAGGATGAGCAGATCCCACGACGGAACCTGTCCGCAGAACGCCTGCAGCGCCCTCGGCCCTTCGACCTCGTCCGAGAGATCGATGGCGGCCCAGTGAAAGCGGTCGCCATACCTCTCCACCAGATCGGAAGGCGGATCGGAGCGGCTGCATCCGTAGAGGGTACGCCCACGTTCGAGGTACCACTGCGCGAGTCCGTGACCAAGGCCGCGGCTGACACCGCTGAGAAAGATCGGTCCTTTTTCTTCAGTCGTCATAAAGGAAAGGTCCTTCTTTGAGGAAACTTGTCAAAAAGGCCGGCTCAGGCGCGGGGCTCAGCCGCGCCGGTCCGCG
>JAAAOD010000212.1 GCA_009908535.1 Verrucomicrobiota bacterium | reverse complement strand
TGCAACGGGCGGCCGGGATCGTAGTGGCGCGTCCATGCCGCGGCGGCGTCGTGGTTCGGCCCGTAACCGGATTCGTTGCCAAGCGACCAGAGAAGGACGCAGGGATGGTTCTTGTCGCGGAGAACCATGCGCTTCACCCGCTCAAGAAAGGCGGTGGCATAGGCGGGGTCGCGGCAGAGGGTGTTGTGGAAGGCATGGGATTCAATGTTGGCCTCGTCCACGACATAGAGGCCGACTTTGTCGCAGATGTCATACCACCGCGGATCGGCGGGATAATGGGAGGTGCGCACGGCGTTGAGGTTAAGGGCCTTCATGAGGCGCGCGTCTTCCCACATGCGGGCCAGGGGAACCGCCTTGCCATGGTCGGGATCGTGCTCGTGACGATTGACGCCGTGGATGCGCAGGGGCTGTCCGTTCAGGCATAGCTGGCCGGAACGGATTTCCACCTTCCGGAAGGCGGTGGTGAGGACGGTGGCCTCCCGTGCGCGGCCGCAGGTGAGTTCGAGCGTCAGGGTGTAGAGCTGCGGCTCCTCGGCGTTCCAGAGCAGGGGCCGGTCGACCTTGATCTCAAACTTCGCTTCGCGGTGCAGCTGGTCAAGGTGGCCGCACCGCCCGGGAAGAATCGTGCTTTCCTTTTCCCCGACGGGCTTGCCGCCCGGATCGAGCAGCTGCCATGCGAGTCGGATTTTCTTTTCCCCTCCGGTCTCTGAGCGCACCCGGACCCAGCCGCTGAGCGTCCCTGCGCCGAGATCGTCGCTCACCTCCGCGCGCAACTGTACATCGGCCATATGAACGGGGGCAGGGGAAAGAAGGCGCACCCCGCGATGAAGCCCCCCCATCCACCACTGGTCCTGGTCCTCGACATAACTGGCATCCGACCACTTCACCACGACCAGGACGAGCAGGTTCTCCTTCCCGGGATCCGCAAACGGAGTGAGGTCGAATTCGCTCGCGAGCCGGCTGTCCTTTCCCATGCCCACGAAGCGACCGTTGCAGAACACGAAGAGGACGCTTTCCGCCCCGCCTACCTCGAGATGCAGCGGCCGGCCCTGCCACTCCTTCGCGATGCGGAAACACCGCCGGTAGACCCCGGTCGGATTCGCGTCCGGCACTTCCGGCGGATCGCCGGGAAAAGGCATCCGCACGTTCGTGTAGTGCGGTTGTCCGAAGCCGTGCAGGGTCCAGTTGGCGGGCACCGGCATCGTTCCCCAATCCAGGTCTCTGGCGGGGGAAGCCAGCATGGTGTCCGTCACTTCCTCCGGACGCGCGAGGCCGAGAAACTCCCATTCGCCGTCGAGGCTTTTTTCAAAAGGACTCCCCCTGCCCGCCCGGGCCGCCGCCACGGACCGGTGGCGGGGAAAGGGGCTGCGCATGGGCAGCCGGTTCATTTCATGGCAAGTCGGCCAGCGCCATGCGGGCAGACTTCCAACCATTTCCGCTCCCCCGCGGGCGGGTACAGGCTCCTTTCGAGGCATAGGAACGCGAGGTATAGGGAATGCCGTCCGGCAACGAAAGCTTCTTTCGCCGCTTTTGCCCTGCAATCGCTTCCGCTCGGGGGGAAGGGCTTGAATCGTCCGGAGGATGTGCCAACCTCGCCGTCATGGACACCCCGGGGAAGAAAAGCGGGACTGACGGAAAAACGCGCTATGCGCTGGTAGGGACGGGCGCACGGGCGCAGATGTACCTCGATGCCATCCTGAAAACCTACACCAGCAACAGTTCCCTCGTCGCCCTGTGCGACCTCAACCCCAGGCGGATGGAGCTCGCGAAGGAAATATATGCGGAGGAAATCGGCAACCGGGAGCTGCCCGGGTACCGGCCGCGCGATTTCGACAGGATGGTGGCGGAGGCGGGGCCGGATGTCGTCATCGTCACGACCGTGGACCGCACCCATCACAAGTACATACTCCGGGCGATGGAACTGGGGTGTGATGTCGTTACGGAAAAGCCGATGACGGTGGACGCGGAAAAGTGCCAGGCCATCCTGGATACTGTCAAACGGACCGGGCGGAAGCTGCGGGTGACCTTCAATTACCGTTATTCCCCGGTGCGGGCGAAGGTCCGCGAATTGATCCGCGACGGAGTCATCGGCGACATCCGGCAGGTCCACTTCGAGTGGCTGCTCGATACGGTGCACGGGGCCGATTACTTCCGCCGCTGGCACCGGGACAAGATCAATTCAGGCGGCCTCATGGTGCACAAGGCGACGCACCATTTCGACCTCGTCAACTGGTGGATCGACTCGACCCCGGAGCTGGTCTTCGGCCTCGGGTCGCTGGCTTTTTACGGCCGCGCCAATGCCGAGGAACGCGGTGTCGAGGCCTTCTATGACCGCGGAACCGGCCATCCGAACGCGAAGGAGGACCCTTTTGCCCTCGACCTTTCCGGCAATGCAATGCTGCGCAGGGGCTACCTCGAGGCGGAAAGCGAGGATGGATACCGGCGCGACCAGTCCGTCTTCGGAGATGGCATTTCCATCGAGGACACGATGAACGTGGTCGTCCGCTACGCCAGCGGCGCCCAGATGTCCTATTCCCTGTGCGCCTACCAGCCATGGGAGGGCTACGTGGTTAATTTCACCGGGACGAGGGGACGCATCGAGTTGAAGGAAGTGGAAAGCTCTTACGTCAGCGGACGAGAAGCGGAGGGTGGGCTCTCCGTGGCGACACCGGACAAGATTACGGTCTTTCCCCATTGGGCCGCCCCCTACGTTGTGGAACCCCCGGAGGCCGTCGGTGGCCACGGCGGAGGAGACGGACCTCTGCTCGAGGATATCTTTGCCTCCCGGAAAAAGCGCGATCCCCTCAAGCGCGCCGCCGGCCACGAGGAGGGCGCCTGGTCCATCCTCACCGGAATCGCCGCCAACCAGTCCTTCGCCACCGGGCGGCCGGTGCGGACGCGGGAGCTGGTGGACCTGTAGGGCCGCGGGCCTGTCGACGGCCAACGCCGGCTACTTCCAAAGTCTGACGACTTCGTGCCGGCAACCGTTGGCGGGCAAGATTTCGGCAAACGGTTCTGGAATCTTCCCGCCGGCAGGTTCACAAAGGAAAGACCGTCACCGGATCCTATCCGGTTCCGCTTCCTTATGAAACCCGAGCTTTTCCACAAACCCTTCGATCCTCCCAATCTCCTCCGCTACATGCTCCGCCACACCCGGGTGCTTGCTGCCTACCTCTCCTGGCGGATTCTCAGTATTCTTGTCACGGTCCCCTTCCCGGTCATCACGCAGCGGATCGTGGATCGTTCCATCCCGAACAGGGATTACGCGGGGATGTGTTTGTATACCTGCTACGGGTTGCTGCTCCTTCTCATTCATTACGGTGCCATGCGCATCGCCTTGAAGGAGCTCTCGAGCAACCTGCAGGTGATGATGCGGGCGATGCGGGCGCGTATTTTCCAGAAGCTGCAGTTCATGCACTTCGGCTTTCTCGACAAGACGCAGACGGGACGCCTCCTGAGCAAATACGCATTCGATACCCAGCACATTGAGGGGGCCATGATTCCGATTCTCTTCAACGTCATCCCGGAAACCGTGCGCGCCCTTGCCCTTACCCTTGTCCTAACCTGGGTCGATCCATGGCTGACGGCCTTTGTCCTCCTCACGGTGCCGGTCTTCGCGATCGTCCGCATCAGTTACTTCAAGCGCATCCGCCGCAGTAACCGGGCAGTGCGGCTCGCCCGCGAACGCCTCACGGGGCAGGCGAGCGAATTCATCTCCGCCATCAAACTGGTCCGCGGTTTCGGCCAGGAGCCGGAAGTGCGCGGGAACATGGAGAATGTCAGCGATGATTATTCCGCTTCGCGGCAGCAGCAGATGATGGTGAACCAATCGATGAATGTCATGGTCTTCATGATGTTCACCGGGCTGAACCTCCTCGCGGTGGCCTTCGGAGGATTTCTCGCCATTCAGGGAGTACTGACGATCGGTGCGATCATTGCCCTGGTCAGCGCGCTGCCGGTCATTCTCAATCCCATCAACCTCTACACGCAGGTAAGCATTCAGTACCTGCTGGGAAGCGAGAGTTACCAGAGCATCAAGGAAGTCATGGATTCCGGCTACGTGGAGAAATGGCAGGGAAAGGAGAAACCTTCGCCCCTGCGGGGAAAGATTGAATTTGAGCACGTCCGTTTTCATTACCCTGAGAAGGAGGAACTGGTCCTCCACGACCTCGACCTGACCATCGAACCCGGTGAGCATGTCGCCTTTGTCGGTCCGAGCGGCTCGGGGAAAAGCACCACCGTGAACCTCCTTCTCGGTCTTTATGCCCCCTCGGAGGGCGTGATCCGCATCGACGGCGTCCCGCAGGAGCGGCTTGGTATGCGCTACCTGCGGCGCAATTCGGCGATCGTTATGCAGGATAACATCCTCCTTTCCGGAACCTTGTTCGACAACATCCGTTTCGGTCGCCCGGAGGCGACGAATAACGAAGTGGTCGAAGCGGCGCGCCTGGCCAATGCGATGGAGTTCATCGAGCAATTGCCCGAGGGGCTCGATACGAAGGTGGGCGAACGCGGGGTCAGCCTTTCGGGGGGCCAACGACAGCGGATCGCCATCGCCCGGGCCCTGTTGCGCGACCCGAAAATCCTCATCCTCGACGAGGCCACCAGTGCCCTTGATTATGAGAGCGAGACCCTCGTGCAGGAGGCCCTGAACCGCCTCGCAAAGAACCGGACCACCCTCACCATCGCCCATCGGCTGAGCACGGTACGGCGGGCCGACCGCATTGTCGTGCTCTCGCACGGACGCATGGTCGAATCGGGGCCCTACCAGGAACTCGCCCGGCGCGAAGGCGGGGCCTTCCACAGTCTTCTCACGGCCCAGGGGGAGGCCTGACCATCCTCGCCTTCGCTTTCCAAACCACGCTTTCCTGATGGCGGATCCATTCGCGCCAGATCTGCGGAATCTGCCGGATTCTAATTGCCGGGGATGCTGCTTTGGTCCTACTTTTCGCGCAATGGCCGGAAAACTGCACTTTGCGGAAAAAGGAGAGAGCATGGAAATCCGGTACCGTTGGTTTGGGGCCGGGACCGTCACCCTGCTGGTCTTCGCCCTCGCGTGGAATGCCTTTATTGTCGGATTTGCTTTCGTTATCCTTGCCGAGGGCACGCCGCCCCAGATCTTGCAGTTCGTCCTTTTCAGCCTCCTCTTCGTTGCCATCGGGCTGGCTTCCCTCTATGCCGCCATCGCCTACCTTCGCAATTCGACCTTCATCCGGATCAGCTCCGACGCCATTACCGTCCGCCACGGGCCGGTCTATTGGGGGAAGCCCGTCGTCTATGATCCCGCTGACCTCGCCGCTGTCCTTCTCCGCGAGCGGGTCTATTGGAAAAACCAGGCCAAAAAACGGTACGTTTATAAACTCCTCCTTCAAATGGAAGGGGGCGCGGAGAAGATCTTTCTCCGCCTTGAGGAGCCCGGGGAGGCCAAGCGCCTGGGGGAAACCCTCGCCGATTATACAGGGGTTCCGCTGCGCCGCTGATCCCGCAGATCAGGTGTTTACCTGAGTTCCGGCACCCGTCAGCCACCGCTCCGTCGCCTTTTTGTAACGGTAGGGTTTGTAATACAATGACCTTCTAATATAAGCAGGTCTATTAAAACCAGTAAGCCATGTTTCTAGGCTGGCTCTTCCCGGGGGGAGGAAGGTAAGACGCTCCACGCTATGCTGGGAGCGGTCAAAAGGGCAATTCAAGGTACCATGGGTATCCTTCTGTTATTTCCGGTTGTCGTCGATGCGGCAACCGTCCTCGGGGTGGGCCGCAGCAGCGGAACGTCGGGGGAGGCGACGGAGACGCCGGTCACCCTGCTGGGGGACACGCCGATCGTCGGGATCCAACTGGATCTGGGGTATTCGCCTGACACGGTGGTTCCCGGAAGCCTGGCCCTGGCCGAACGCTTCCGTTCCAGCGCCTACCGCCTCGAATCCTCCGAAGTGGAGGCCGGTCGCCACCGCGTGGTGATTTTTTCGGACGACAACCGGGACCTGCGGGGCGGGGAAGTCCTGACTATCCCCCTCTCCTTCACGGAAACGGTTGCCGAGGGCGAGCGGGGGATCGAAATCCTTGCGGTTGAACTGGCGGATGCGAGCGGCTTGAGCCGCCGTTTTGCGCTTGCCCCCTACGTCGACATTCTTGCCCCGGGAGCGGGGAACGAATTCCAGGCCGGGCAGCCGGTCGTGGTGGAGGCGGACGCCTACGCGGCGACGGGGGATCTGGCCGAAGTTTCCTTTTACGTGGACGGGGAACTGGAGGCGACCCGTACCAGCGGACCGTATTCCTTCACATGGACGCCGGACGCGCGCGGGGGGTACGAAGTGGCGGTGGTCGCGGCCAACACGGAGAGCGTGGAGTCGGAGGCGCGGCGTATGCTGAACGTCCTTTCCCGCTTCGACAACTGGGCCCGGGAACAGTTTCCGGCGGAACAGCTTTCCAATCCCGCCTATGCCGGCTTTTCGGGCGATGCGGACGGGGACGGCATTCTCAACGGAATCGAATACCTGACCAACCTGAATCCCCTTGCCATGGACACGCGGCATCCCCTGCAGACGAGCATTGTGGAAGTCGGGGGGGAACGGTACCTCAGCGTCAGTTTCGAATTTCCGACCTCCGCGGACGATGTCGATTTCGAGGTCTACGCGGCCAGCCGGGTCGACGCGCAGGCGGCGGGCGGGGCGCAGGCGGCGATCCTGATGGGGCAGCAGCCTCTCGACGACGGGGTTGTACGGCGCACCTACCGTGATCCGGAGCCGATCGGCGACGGCTCCCGTTTCATGTACATTGAAACTTCACTACAAGGGTCCGCCAACTAGGAAGCGGCGGCATCGATCCAATTTCCAACGAACAAGGCTGAGGCATGAGGAACAAGACAAGGCGGTTGCTTTTAGCGCTTCTGGGACCGTTGCTGCTGGTGAGCGCGCGGGTGGAAGCCCTTCCGACACAAATCGGAGATCTCGATCAGGACGGTCGCTACACCATTCGGGACGTCACCAAGATCGTGAATCACTTGCAGCGGAAGGAATTCCTCCACCCGACGCTGCACCCCTTCGCTGATGTCAACGAGGACGGCAGCCTTGACCGGCAGGACGTGGACAAGCTCATCGAGGTGATCCTCGAGCGCGACAGCATTGCCTCGATTCCCCTGCTGCGCCCGTCCGGCAGCTCCCCGATAGCGGGCGAAGCCGGGGTGGCCCTCACCCGGGAAACCGTTGTCCGCTTTTCCCTGCCTCTCGGGGACACCGTCGTCCTCGATACCAACGACTTTTACGCCACCTTCGCCGGCGAGAAAATTCTTTCCCGGGTGGAAATCTCCTCGGACCGGATGAAGGCGAGCCTCTTTTATCTGGAGAATCTTCCCGACAGCGCGCGGGTGCGGGTGACGCTGAAAGGCGAGGGCGTCGTCGACGACCTCGGCCGTCCCGTGGATTTTGACAGCGACGGGCAGGTCGGGGGCGACCTTGTCTTTGACTTTGAAACCGCTTCCATCACACCGGTTCCGGAAACGGCCGTGATCGGGACAGTCTTTGCGGCCGAACCCGACGCGCAAGGCAACAACGTTCCGTTGCAGGACGTGATCATCGAAGTGGTCGGGGATGAAGAGCGCACGCGGACAACGACGGCGGCGGACGGAACCTTCCGCCTCGAACCGGTCCCCGCCGGACGCTTTTTCGTGAACATCGACGGCCGCCTTGTCACCGGAACGTATCCCGAAGGCGACTACTATCCCTTCATCGGGAAAACATGGGAAGCGGTGGCCGGCAATCCCGAAAACCTCGCCAATGATAACGGCGAAATCTATCTTCCCCTGGTGGTGAACGGCACCCTCCAGGAGGTCTCACAGGTGCAGGACACGACCATCGAATTTCCCGAGGGCACTCTGGCCGAGAATCCCGAGCTGGCCGGAACGGAAGTCAACGTCCCGGCCAATTCCCTTTTC
>JAAAOD010000164.1 GCA_009908535.1 Verrucomicrobiota bacterium | reverse complement strand
CCTTCGGCCCCAACGGCTTTTTGCTTTCCAAAGGGACGGGTTTCCGCTAAGTCGCCTCCTCAATATGCGCAAGGAGGAGAAAGCTGGATTCAGTATTCTGGAACTTGCTGTGGTATTGGCCATCCTCTCCGTAGTGGCCGCGCTCGCCGTTCCCGCTTTCCAGAACCTGCTCCGGGAAAGCCGCCTGAGCACCCTGGCCAATGACCTCCGGGTGCATGCCCAGGCCATCGATACGCATGTTGCGGAATCCGGGGAGTATCCCCAATCGCACTACAGAGTCGGCGAAGCCATCCCGGGACTGGAAGGCAGCCTGAGCAGCAAGTGGCTGGAGACAACACCAGTGGGCGGGGGATACACCTGGATCTACACCCAGCAAGGCGATCCGGACCGACGGAATGGCTTTATCCAGATTGTCGAACGGCCCGGCAGGCCCCTCATCATCACGCTCGATGATGTGCGGAAATTTGATAAGCGGATCGATGACGGCAACCTTGCCGAGGGTCGGCTGCAGCTGGCCGGTACCCGCATCCGATACTATGTGCGCAAGGGATCTGACTGATCCGGTTTCGGCAGCAGCAGGCTGAAAAAACCCGCCAGAACCATGAGGGAAGCCGCCGCAAGGTAGGCCGGCGAGGAGCCGAGGAGGCCGAAGAGGCCGGCCCCGAAAAAGGGTCCGAGGGCGCGCCCGAGGGCCCCGGTGGAACGGAAGGAACCCTGCGTGGCACCCTGCCGGTCGATCGGCGTGTAGAGCGAAACAAGGCTGGCAAGGGACGGGCTGACACACCCGACCCCGAACCCAAGGAACCCGAGACCGCCGTAGAAGATCAGGGTCGTGTCGCCGTAGGACAAGAGGATGAGGCCGATGAAAGAACTGAGCAGCCCGAGGGTGACGAAGTTTCTTTCGCCGAATTGATGACCGTATCTCCGCACGAGGAAACCCTGGGTGAGGGCAAGAACGATCCCGACAAAGAGAAAAAGAAGCGGCATCTGGTGGGCATCGTAGGCCAGGCGCTCAAGGGCCAGAAAGGTCAGGGTGAACTCCATCCCGGAGAAGGCGAAGATGAAGAGGAAATAAACCCGCAGGCCGCGGCGGACATCCGGAAGGCGGGAACCAAAGCGAAGCAGCGGCCGCTTTTCCCCATCGTCACGGGCGCTCCGGTTTTCCTCCGCCAGCGTTTCCGGGAAAACCCGCCAGATCCAGAACACATTGGCAAGGGAGAGTAGCAGGGCCAGCAGGGCCGGGAAGGAAAAGGGGTTCAGGGCAAAGGCGGCCTCGCCGTAGCTGTCCGTCAGTTGCACGAGGCTCCCCAGTCCGCCGAGAACCGGACCCAGGATAAAGCCGAGACCGAAGGCCACCCCGATGAGGGCCATGCCCCGGGACCGGTTTTCCCGATCGGTAAGG
This sequence comes from Verrucomicrobiota bacterium, assembly GCA_009908535.1. GTDB lineage: Bacteria > Verrucomicrobiota > Verrucomicrobiia > Opitutales > Oceanipulchritudinaceae > Oceanipulchritudo. Next base: position 6,571 of record JAAAOD010000164.1, on the reverse strand, counting down.
TCGGCGATCGCCGCGGTGGCCACGGCGATATTTCCGGCCATGACACCGGCAAGAAAACGCGAAACGAGCAGAACCCAGAACTGGCCGGAAAGGACCCAGAGAAAGTAGGCGAGGGCGGTCCCCGTAGTGGTGATGAGAAGGATCCGCCGCCGGCCGTGCCGGTCACTGAGGCGTCCCCAGAGAGGGGCGGCAAGGAATTGCAGAAAACTGTACAGGGAACCGAGAAAACCACCGAAGAGGACGGCCACGTAAAAATCCCGATGGCCCGGCGGCACCACGCTTTCGAGGGCTCCGATCAGGGCGTGCAGAAAGGAATTTTCGCCCGCCCGCGGAAGGTACCATTCCAGCATGGCGGGAAAGATCGGGAAAATGATGGAAAAACCGACAAGGTCGATGAAGACCGTCAGCCAGATAACGCCCACCCGGCGTTTGGATGTGGAGGCGTTCGCGGATTCGTCGGTGCCGGACATAAGCGGCCCAAGGTCGGAGGAAACCCGACGGGGGTCAAGCCGTAGGACGGGCGTAGAACCTCGAGGGGTTCCTGTGCCGCCGGGAAGAAATTCGCGTTCCCGGCCCTAGTCGTGTTCGAATTTGCGTTTCAGGGCGGCGGCGACGTTCAGCGGCACGAACTTGGAGATCCGTTCCGGATCAAAGTAGGAAACCTGCTTCATCAAGGTGGAGCTTGTGAAAAAATAGCGGGCGCCCGGCATGAGGAAAATCGTCTCGATGTCCTGATTGAGATCCCGGTTCATCTGCGTCATCTGAAATTCGAATTCAAAATCCGAGACCGCGCGCAAGCCGCGGATCAGGGCAACGGCGCCCACTTCGGCGGCGAAGTCGACGACGAGACCCTTGAAGCAGGTGACCTCGACGTTCAGGTCCCCGATATTCGCGAGGATGAAATCGCGCCGTTCGGTGGCGTCGAACAGCGGCTCCTTGCGCGCATTGGGGGCAACCCCGACAACCACCTTGTCGAAGAGGTGGCAGGCCCGGTGCAGGATATCGAGGTGCCCATTCGTTACCGGATCAAAAGTCCCGGGGTATATCGCGGTCGCCATGAAGGAGAGTATGCAGGCAGTGCCTCCGGAAGGTTAAGCAAAAAGAAGCGGAAATTGACTTGGAATGCGCGGACACGCTTTCAAGGATGAAAATCTGATGCTTCGGCAGCTTCCCAACCTCATCACCTTCACGAGGATCGTCGTTCTCATCGCTCTTGTCTGGCTCGTTTTCGAGGAATGGACGGGGGCGGCAAGTCTTGCCTTTCTCTGTATCTTCTACGGATCGGTTTCCGATTTCCTCGATGGCTGGATTGCCCGTCGTTACGGATTCATTACAAACTTCGGCAAGATCATGGATGCGCTTGTGGACAAAATCATGACCCTTGGTGCGTTCATCCTGCTGGTCATCGCCGGGGTGCTTTCGCCGCCCTTCCTTTGTGGCATCATTATCGGCCTCATGGCGGTCCGCGAAGGCGGCATCACTCTGATGCGGATGATCGCGGCGCGGCGGAATATCGTCCTTGCGGCGGACCGGGCCGGCAAGCGGAAGACGATCTGGCAGGTCACGGCGATCTGCGTGCTTTTCGCCGTTCCGATGGTGGAAAGGGACTGGAGCGCATGGCTGGGTGCGGATCTCGGGCTCTTCCGCGATTACGTCTGGCTCAACGGCCTGTTCTATTTCGCCCTTGCCGCCTGGCTGACGATTGCCTCCGGCGCGCACTATTTTCGCAAATACGGACCCATGCTCTGGAAGCCCGATGCAACCCCTGCTTGAACGGCTGCTCCTCCTTGTGCGCATGCTGCCTGACCGGACGGTACTGGGCATCTGCCGATGCGGACCGCTGGGGACGGTGCGGAAAGGCCCGGGAACGGTCGGAAGCCTTGGCGGTCTCGCCCTCTACACCCTTTTCTTCTTCCCTCTCGGCCTTTTCGGGCAGCTGCTCCTGCTCCTTCCGCTGATCGGCCTTGCCATTCCCTTTTGCGAAGAAGGGGAGCGTCGGCTTGGCAAGCGCGACCCGGGGGAAATCGTTCTCGATGAGGTGGTGGCGGTTCCGCTTTGTTTCCTCGGCCTCTCCGGGGCTATTCATGCCACCGGTATGGTCTGGTTGTACATGCTCCTCGGCTTCGGTTTCTTCCGTCTTTACGACATCCTGAAACCCTTTGGAATCAACCGCCTGCAGCGTTATACGGGCGGCCTCGGGGTCGTTCTGGACGATCTTGGCGCGGCCGTGGCGACCAATGCGACCCTGGTCCTTTTTCTCTTCGCCTTTCGCGTGGGAGGGTGGGGCTGAGGTCAGCCCTCGCGGAGAAGGTAGTCGAGAGCGAGCAGGTAGCTCTCCGCGCCGAGACCGCTGATCTGGCCGGCACATACCGGCGCGGTGAGGGAATGGTGGCGGAATTCCTCCCGCTGGTGGAGGTGACTGAGGTGCACCTCGACAAAGCGGATCGAGCTGGCGGCAATGGCGTCGCGCAGGCTGACCGAGGTGTGGGTGAGGCCACCCGGATTAATGATGCCGCGGGTAATGCCGTCGTCACTCCATGCGTGGATTTTCTCGATCAGGTCCCCCTCGTGATTGCTCTGGAAAGGCAGGAGGGCCGCCCCTTTGGCCGCGGCGGCCTCCTGCAGGCGGGCGAGCAGCTCCTCGAAGGTGAAGCTGCCGTAATGGTCCTCCTCCCGTTTGCCAAGGCGGTGCAGGTTGGGACCGTTGAGAATGGCTACCGTCTTCATGGTGAAGTCGGGTCATGGGGGATTTTGCCGCAACTGGCAAAGGGAAAGAATAAAAAGAGGGCCGGCCCGCCAATAATGGCGAAGCCGGCCCGGGGGGGGAGGGAAATTCAATTTTTCAGTTCAGGGCTTCGGCCTTCTTTTTTAATTCTTCCTTGGGAAGTAAACCCACGGCCTGATCTTTCATCTCTCCGTCCTTGAAGAAGAGAATCGTGGGAATAGCCCGAACATTGTATTTTTGCGCAAGACCCTGGTTCTCGTCAACATTGACCTTGGTTACTTTCACATTGTCGCCCATCTCGTTGGCGAGCTCCTCGAGGATAGGGGAGATCGTCCGGCAGGGACCGCACCAGGGAGCCCAGAAATCGACGATGACCGGCTGCGTTGCCGAAGATATAACCTCTTCAAAAGAGGACTCGCTGACATTGGTAATGGTTTCTGACATAAGCTTGGAGGGTAGATAGGAATCAGGATGGAGAATTTTTGTGAAGGAGATCGGCCAGTTCGCCGGGTTCGGTGTCGGACAGCGGCTTACCCCTGCCTTTGAGATCCTGCATGGTTTTCAGCATGGTTTCCGTCATCCGTTCGTGCGTCTCCTCGGAACCGCCGACAACGGAGAACTGCTCCGCTTTTGTCAACCGCTTGTGCCCGTCCTCGTTATCGAGCCCGACACCGAGAAGATGCGTTGTCGCTTCGTCCTTCATGCAATATCTCAAGGTTTGTTAAGATGGGAGAAATTTCAAGTGACATTATTCCCACAACGCTCGCAAAGAATATCCGCGAAGAGATCGTCCTGGCGAAGATGGACCTTATCGAGGCGGTTCAGTTCCAGGAGGGCGAGAAAGGAAGCGACAACAAAGGAAACGTTCACACCCTCCGTGAGAAACTCCGAAAAATGAAATCGCTCCCGTCGCTGCAGCGTCCGCAGGATGTCCTCCATCCGGTCGGCAATGGTGACGGTTTCGTCATGGATCTGGCCGATCGTGATACGTTCGGAAAGCCGTCGCAGGACCTGATTGAAGACGTTCCACAGCTGCACCGCGTCCATGGGTTGCAGAGGCCGCTCCCCGGGGCCGCGAGGGGAGGAGGCCACCTTCCGGAACCAGGCCTGCTGCGCTTCATCGATGCAAGCCTGCAGGTCGGCCGCAGCTTCCTTGTATTTCCGGTATTGAATGAGCTGCTGGACCAGTTCCCACCGCGGATCGACCTCTTCCTCGCCCTCCTGCTCCTCGTGGATGCGCTCGTCCTTGGGCAGGAGGAGACGGCTTTTGATATGCATGAGGGTGGCCGCCATGACAAAGAAATCCCCCGCGATTTCAAGGCGCTGGTGTTCCATGGAGCGCAAGACCTCGAGGTACTGGCGCGTGATCCGTTCGATCGGAATGTCGTAGATGTCGATTTCCTGCCGACGGATGAGAAAGAGCAGGAGGTCGAGGGGCCCCTCAAAGGCGGGCAGGCTGATGGTATGCTCGTATCCGGCGAGAAGCGGTTGCTCGTTGTTCGTGGCGGCGGCCATGCGTATTAAAAAGAAAGCAGCGTGACGCGCAGGCCAACGCTGAATTCGGCATCGCGGCGGTTTTCATCGGTAAAGGCGACATAGGTCTCGAGCCGCCAACTGTTTCCGAAGCGGCGCGTCAGCCCGTAGCGTTGCTCCGTCCATGCTTTCAGCCGGGCATCGTATTCCCAGTAACCGGAAAGGCCGTAATTTTCATTGAGGCGATACCTTGACCGCAGCTGGTAGGTTTCAATGGCGTTCTGCAGATAGGTGGCGAGGAATTCCATGGACCACAGATCGGAGCTGTAGAGGCTGACTCCGACAAGGTTGCTCTCCGTTTCCCCGTCCTCGGTACGGACTTTTTGGCGCCAGAGGAGGTCCAAAAAAGGGAGGGGCGTAAACCGCGTCTCGAGGTAGGCGGCCTCCCACTCGTCGGAATCCTCGGGGGCGTCGAGCCGGATATCCTGGAGGAGACGCAGGCGGAGGAGGTCGCGGCGTTCCCCATCCGTGAAGGCCCCGAGGAGGCGGTGTTCCCATTCCATCCGCAGAACACTCCATTCGGGCAGACGGTCGAGGTCATCGAGGGCGGCAAGGTCGAGCACGGGTGCCTGCGGCAGGTACGGGCGGAAACCCGGCAAGGGCGCCTCCGCCCATTTCTCATCCTCTCGGGGATGCCAGCGGTACCGGAGCGCGACCCGGCTTACATGGCGCACCGCTTCGAGGCCGAAAGGTGCTTTTTCAAGTGGGTATGTTTTGGCAAGGCTTTGCGTAAGATCGGCCCCGAGTTCGCCGACCAGGGATTCCTCATCGAAAGCGGCCTGTCCGCGCCCGGCCTCCCGCCGGTACTCGCGCCAGAGGCCGCCGGCACGCAGGTCCAGCTGCAGTCCGAAGGGCAGGGCAAAGGCGCGCGTCAGCGTTACCTGGCCTCCCAGGCGGTCATAGACCGGTGAATCATGGAGGTCCCCTGCGGCACCAGCGGGGAAAAACGGGGAGGGAAAGAAGGGGGAGGTCAGTCCCAGAGGCCCCTCCGGAAAAGGAATGGAGAGGGGAAATTCCGCCGCCTCCTGCAGGCGGTAGCGGAGGAGATTAAGCGAAGCCTGCCAGTTCCAGTTGGTCTGCCCGAAAGGACCGGGAAGCCACTGCAGGGAAACGTCGGGCAGTCGCTCGACGAGGGTTGAATCCTCGTTCAGCTGCCAACGGGCCAGTGTGCTCAGAAGAAAACGCCCATTCTGGAGGCTGGTATCGATGTGGGAATCCGGTTGGAAAAAATTCCTGTAAAGGTCGGGCCGGAAATCGCGCAGGATTTCCGAGTCCGAGCGGATCCCCGTGGCTGCCCGCAGCTGCCATCCGCTCTGATCGCGGATGTCGTGGATTCGTCCCTCGGCGTGGAGGTATCCCCGTTCATTACCGATCGCATTGCCGAGGATATCCTCTCCCAGCTCGCTTTCCTCGCCCTGGTCGGCGATCCATCCACCGTCGAGGGCGAATTTCCACTGCATGGAAGCGTTGTCGCCCTCCGCAGCAAGCCGCGGTCCCAGTAAAACACCGCGCCGGGTGTACAGGTGCAGGTTGCCTCCACCGGAAAGCCCCGAGCGGAAGGGATAGAGAAGGGCCGCGCGTGCATAGGCTCCCAGTTGCTCCCGATAGCCGAGGCTGCCTTCCAGGGTTGCCTGGGTCCCTTCCGTGGCCACTTCCAGTCCAGGAAGGGGAAGTCCAACGCTGCCGACCAGGTTGAGCTTCAGCCCGCGGCCGCGGATCGACTCGTCCACCACCCATTTCCCTTCCTCGATGGAAAGGCTGGGGGCGTCCGGAGACGGTTCCCGGAAGTAGACCGATACCTTGCTGAAATCGAGTTCCTCAAGGGTTCCGGAAAAGGAGTTCCCTTCAAGAAAGAGCGGCGGATAGCCGGCCCGGAAGGGACCCGACTCGATCCGGCGACTCGCCGTGTCATATTCCAGCCGCTCGCTGAGAACGCGGAGCCCCTCCCGTGTTACGCGCACATTTCCCTCCGCTTCGACACGGCCGGTTCGGCGATGGTACCGGATCTGCTCCGCCTTCACGAGGGTGTTGCGGTCGCGGAAGACGGCGTTGCCGGTGGCGACCAGCAACCCTTTCTCCGATTCGAACGCAATAGGCTCATCAGCGCTCAACTCAGGTTCCTGTCCCGAGAGGATGGCCGGAAGAGCCATCAGGACGAAAGCAAAGTGAAGGAAAAGACGGGTAATCTTCACGTTGCCAACATAGAGAGGCGTGGTATTGGGCGGCTCAAGCGTTATTTTTGCCGGCCACTCCACAACGAACGGGAAATCGCTTGCTCTGCGCGGCGGCGGCGTGAGACAAATCCCTGCTTCA